>DATIQH010000063.1:0-2752 GCA_035471155.1 Nitrospiraceae bacterium
GAGAAGGCTACGCCCTCGAAGAGCACGCGCTGGATGTGCACATCCATTCGCTGCGGCAGAAGATCGAGCAGGATCCCGCCAGTCCGACCTTCCTTCTGACCGTCAGAGGTGTGGGTTACAAGCTGCGAGTATAGTGAGTCGGCGGGAGTCAGTTTCGGTAATCGAGCCATAGACAGCGAGAATTATTGACCGTGTGGAATGGAGTTCCAACCCCCGCTTTGTGGCGAGCTATTCGCTTTGAGTAATCAAGGGAACGACGCTCTTATTTGCGATGGGAAGATGAGAGAATTTCGGAAGTTTGAGTTCTTCACTTGTATCATGACCATGTGCGTAATCGGCGCAGTCGTCATGGGCCAATGTGAGCCGGCTCCCGCCGCAGGTCCTGTTCTTCATCAGGATTGCTTGCTCTCCTGGGACCCCAATCCTGAACCTGATTTAGCCGGCTATCGCGTGCATCTAGGTCGATTACCGGGCGCGCTCGCTCAGAATTCAGATGTAGGAAACGTGACGCAAGTTTCATGTTCACGTGTTGGGGCGACTCTAAACGGGCAATGGTTTGTCGCGGTGACCGCCTACAATGCCAGGGGAATCGAGAGCCCGAGCTCGATACAACTGCCGTTTGAACTCACGGCACTTCCCCCCCCCCTACCTCTCACACAGGTGTCAGAACCTGCGGCTGTTGAGTTGACGGTGAGAGAGCCTGGGTTTCAACTTTCATGGGTTGATACCAATCTTTATCAGGCATCTCACCGGATTGAAATGACAACCTCGCTCGATTCGAACTGGAGCACATTGACTATGGTTCAGCCAGGGATCACGAGGCTTTCTTATTTTCATCCAGTCGATGTTGAATGGGTGTGCTATCGAGTGAGGGCAGAAAGCGGTGCTCTCGTGTCTCAGTGGGCGCAGGTGGGCGGATCGAATGATCGTCAGCTTTGCCTTGCTCCGACGCGAGTCAAGTCGATTGATGAGCCGTTCGTGTTTCCTGGGTTGATTCTTGAACCTCAGTTGGTTCAACTGGCAGGCATGCAGCCTGGTTTTCAATTGACCTGGGAGAATAGGAACGATTCTATCCTTCAGCAGAATATGATCAGCCGGATCGAAGTCTTGAGCTCCGTCTATCCGAAGTGGACCACGCTGACGGTCCTCAAGAATGGTGAGTCGAAGTTCGCGTTTCATCAGCCAATCGACGCCCAGTGGGTGTGTTTTCGGGTCAGGAGTGAAATCAACGTGTATGTCTCTCTTTGGGGCGCGGGTGGATCGCTGAACGACCCACAATTTTACCAACAATCTTGTTATAGTCCTTTTTCCTAGCCGGCGAGAGAGAGCGTCTGAGGTTGTTAGGCCACTGCAAAGAGGGTAGGCCGGCCTGATTTCCAGCAGCATAGGGCGGCTCCGCGGCTTAAATCCGCAGAAATCGCCGGTTTCGTAGATGCCGGAAAGGGCTGGTGGATTAGAACTCGTCGATAGCGACGGGACGGAGCAAATCGCGGACGGAGAGGATGCCCACCACCGACCCGCCTTTGGTGACGCCCAAGTGGTGTGTCTGGTGCCTATTCATGAGGTCCGCCGCTTCAGTAAGCGGGCGGCGTTCTTCGATCCCGACGACCGGGCTGCTCATGATGTCTTCGACAGGAACGAAGTATGGCCCCCTGTCGGCTCCCACGAATTTCTTCACCACATCCGACTCCGTGACGATGCCGATGATTTGGCGATCGTGAGCCACCAAGACACTGCCCACATTGCAGGCTTTCATTAACTTGGCGGCCTCGACGACTGAGGTGCCTGAATCCACCGTTACGAGATCCCGCTTCATGAGTTGGCTGACTGTAACCATCTGTATCCTCCTTTGAATTGATTTTTATAATTGGTGTGATTCTACCGGGCCGGCATTGCGCCACGGTTAAAGGCTTGTTACTGGTGCGTTAATTCAAGGCCTGCCTGCTGTTTCACTAACGCGCGCGTTCCCTCTCAAGGCTGTACAAGAAGCAGGATTGGGTCGAGGACAAGAAGAAGTAACTAGAAGCTGTCTTCTACGCCGAGCACACGCACTTATCTCTACATCCGGGCCAGAAAGTTCAAACGGGAGGCGGAGCAGCTGCTTGTCGGGGGGTGCAAGAACCCCGGAGCCCTGATCTCACTCGCCTCGCTCATTTCTGTTATTCCAGTGCTCATCATATGCTGAGGAAGCTGTAACAATGGGTCGATACACTCACCTGTCTTGAAGGAGAACGAATGGAAACAGTCGTATCGTCCGTGCCGAGATTCATGCTCTTTACCATTTGGCTATGGGGCGTCTTCTCGTTGAGCATTCTTCACGCGACGACCATCGATCTCACCGGCTCGGTTGAATGCACGTCACTTCGAATTTCTTTGCATGAGAAATCAGAATGTCCCATTAAAGCTGCCCCGAGCATTCGGCAAAGGAGGAGTGTCCTATGAGTGAAGGGAGGGTGCTGGTTGTAGACGATGAAGCGGATGTCAGGAAGTCGGTGCGCCTAATTTTATCAAAGGCGGGGTATGACGTAGTGGAAGCTGAGGATGGAGAAGCAGGTGTCAGGGCTATTAAGCGCGGAGACAACCCGTTTGCATTGGGCGCCATCATTTGCGACCTGAATATGCCGAAGATGAGCGGGATGGAGGCGATCCCCTATTTTCGATCTCAGTTTCCCCATGCCTCTGTCATTGTGTTGAGCGGCGAAGTGACGACCGAGAGAGCCAGGGTCCTCCTCAAGCAAGGCGTGACCGACCT
>DATIQH010000064.1:0-1623 GCA_035471155.1 Nitrospiraceae bacterium
ATGGAGAAAGCGGAAATTCAAACCAGGTGTCTGTTATCCCCCCGTGGGGCGCGAGCACACGGAGACCTGATGTGTTTTGGCAGGCTGACGCTACGGGATATACGACGGTGTGGCATATGGGAGGCAACCAGGGCACCAGCCTTCTTGCATGGAACTCGATCACCACAGCTACGGGTTCGGCCCTCGTAGCCAGCGCCGATTTCAATCAGGACGGCGTACGCGATCTCGTGTGGCAGGACCAGACGAGCCGCCAGATCTCCATCTGGTTTATGGGCGGCGCGCAAACCGACACGCTCACGGCCTCCAGCGTCATCGGCGCAGCTCCCGGCTGGACGATCGTCGGCGCAGCGGATTTCAATGCGGACACCAGGCCTGATCTGGTCCTGCAAAACGATTCAACTCGTCAGGCAACCATCTGGTACATGGGCGGGGTAGGAGGGACGAGCATCACGTCCTGGGCCTGGCTCCACCTGACAGGAGTTCCAGGTTGGAAGATCGCTGCCATTGCCGACTTCAACGGCGACCATAAGCCGGATCTGGTTTGGCAGAATGACGCGACCCGCGCCGCGAGCCTCTGGTACATGACCGGGGCGCAGGGAACGACAATGGCAAGCTGGACATGGCTGTCCGTCAGCGGAATTCCCGGCTGGACTATTGCCGGAGCGGCAGATTTCGACGCCGACGCAACACCGGACATCGTGTGGCAGAACGACACCACACGGCAGGCCAGCCTCTGGTACATGACTGCGGCAGGCGCGGTGCGTTCATGGAACTGGCTGATGCCGTCGCCAAATCCCGGGTGGACAATTGCCGCGGTTCATTGATGGGACCGCCCCCGCACATCGATAGCACTGATTACCGGAAGTGATTGCTCACCACTTGCAGAAGTTCGCGGGGGGGCGCATCGAAGACGTTTTTACGATTCTCGGGCGTAGATCTCAGTGCATGCACTCGTTGAGCGTAGCCCGGAATACGCGGAAATTCAGAAACTTTGACTCAATCCAGGATGGCGGCCTCGAGAATTCCGGGTCCGTTTCGGCGGTAGTGAGCGACCGAGTCTCGCCGTTTCGGGTATAGGTCAACGTGATTCCTGTTCTGCCACGTTCCGCTAATTGAGAAACTCGCCGCCGTACCCAGAAAGCCGGTACAGCATCCCAACCCCTGGAGAATCCGGCGATCGTCGGGTCATTGGAATCGATAACACCGATCAGGTCGGTCTGATAGCTGGCGAGCGTGAGCGGCTTCCGAATCAGCACATGATTCGACCGGCCGTCTTCCGTACGCAAATTGCTATACATCGCAAACGAGGTCTCCGTCTTCAGTCCCAGGTATGGATTGAAGCCATTGAAAATCATCAGCCCCATGATGGCCCAGAGCGCGGGATGCATTGCCATCGTCTCCCTGGGCTTCAGAAGTTCAACCGTGCGGCTCCGCCAGAGCAGCACTCCGATCCATGCGATCGCAATCAGGTTTAGATGAAACGCGATAAAAGCGAGGCGCGGTGCGGCCCTGGACCAGAGTTCGTTCACAATCTGTAAGGCCGTGAGGTTTCCACTCGTAAGCCCGGCTACGGCGCGGATCTTCTGAAATCCTGGATCCCAGACATTCAGCATGACGAAGCCC
>DATIQH010000065.1:0-5676 GCA_035471155.1 Nitrospiraceae bacterium
GTGGGAGTTCGACCCTCCCTCTGGGCACCAGAGGTTCACAGGCTGGCCGTAGGTGCGGCACAGGAGGTTCTGGTTCTCAATTATGATCGGATCCTGCACGAAACCGATGTGGATCATACGCCCGATACTTCAGTTGACATGACCACAGGGGTAGCCTATAGTTTGCGATCGTAGAGTGATAAAGACACGACACATTCATGACGATGGTCTCATCTTAGTGTCCGCCACGTGACTTCATTTTCTCATTCTCTAAATCTCACCAAGGAGGCAGCACATGCGTAACGTGTTGGCACTGGGAGCAGCAATTGTTTTTGTCGGTGCTGCGAGCATGTCAATGGCTCAGGAGCGTTTGCAGTCTAACCAATCCGGTATGGGTGTGGGCGAGGGGGTCGGGGATGTATCTGGGTCGAGTACTCGCGTGACCACGTTTGATCGGACTCAGTTCCTTGATCGGTTATCTCAAGCGGAGACGATTTATGGCCGTGTGATTGGGCTCGATCTGCCAGGCAGAAAACTGCATCTTGAAGGTGGTGGAAGCTCCCACGATGAAGGCCGTGCAGGTGGCGGCGCAATGAACTACCGGACGGTGTATTTTGATGACAAAACCAACTTCGACCAGATTCGTGTGCTTGAGTCTGGAGACGACGTGACCATACAGGCATTCGAAGAAACAAGTGCGAGCCAGCCGTTTGGCACTGGCCATAAGATTGTCCGTGAGATCACCGTTATGCGTGGCAACGAGAAACTGGCCGGTTTCGGTGGACTCGGACAGCGCCCAAATCCGGCGACGGAACGAGGGATTAACACGAACAGTGGCTCCACCACCGGTGGTATTGGTGGCTCTGTCCTTCCAGGAAAGATCGAGTCCGGTATCACCAGCTCGATTGGTGAATTTACCGGTGCTGCTCCATGCTGGCAGTGTGAGCCTCAGCCGGGATGGGGGAATGCCGCAACCGGAACCAAGTCAGACTACGGAACGGACTATACTAAGCCAAACTTGGTCAAGGGCCTGAACTAAGGCGGGGCAGATTTCGTCAAGGTGTCGAAGGGGCAGCGAGATGCTGCCCCTTTTTTTGTGCGCACCATACCTTTATGTCCGGTACCATACTTGCTGAGCCGTCGATTCCTTGTTAGGATCGGCTCAGCCGGTGCGCTGAACCGGCAAGACTACTGTGAAGAGGAACGACGTGGTCGTGAGTGGAGAAGGACACACAATAGAGACTGGTCAGCCAAATACTGAATTGGATTTGCGGGGAGTGATTTGCCCCTATAACTTCGTCAAAACGAAGTTGAAACTGGAAGCGATGGAGCAAGGGCAGATTCTTTCAGTATTGTTGGACGATGGCGATCCCATCCGGAATGTTCCCCGCAGCGTGAGCAACGAAGGACATACGGTTCTTTCGCAAGACCGCGTTGAAGGATCCTATCGAGTACTCATCCGCCGCCGCGAAGACGAGTAGCGCGCGGCATTTTTCTGCGCATCGGTTTGGTGTGCGACCCTGCCCCATATCCTTCAATGACGACCGTTACCGCTGAATCCTTCGGCACTGGACCGATCCGGCCCAGCAGCTCTCCGGGCCTTCCTCGATAGAGCATTTCCCTGCACGTCGTGAGATCTATGGCGATGGCCATCTGTCTGATGGGGAGCAACTGAGCCAGAATTTTCAGCAGCCTGGTGAGGGCTCTGGAGCCCACATAGAAGACGAGGGTTCTTCGTTCATTACGGAGTTGGACCAGACATTGTGCAAGGCGGTGACTGGTTGAGGGAAGGTGTCCTTCAAAGATGATGGCATCGCCAGAAAATCCGGATATCGCTGCCGCTGCCGTCATGGTTGAGGGGCCGGGAACGGCCTTGACCGGGATTCCCGCTCTATGGGCAGCAGCCACGAGCAGACTGCCTGGGTCATAGATGACCGGGGTGCCGTTGTCTGAGACAAGGGCGACATCCTGTCCCTGCATGAGCCGGTCTAGAAGGAGCTGCATTTTTTCATGCAAGTTGGAAGGGCCGTAGCTTGTGACCGTGGCGGTGATGCCATGATGGGCCAGGAGGGCCTGAGTCGCGCGAGGGTCCTCTGAGGCAACAACCATGACATGACGTAGCGTGGCAAGGGCTCGAAGGGTCATGTCGTCTGGATTGCCGATCGGTGTACTGACGATATAGAGGGTGCCGATGGAAGGAGCGGGGATCGTCCGGCCTCTCATTCCACGATCGTTCGGTTGACTCCTCTCTTGCGCCATCGATATAATTCCTCGCTTAATGTCCGCCTGTTTGTCCTGAAAAGTTGAGAGGATAGCCCTCTATGGCCGCCATGTTTTTCGTGGTGACGATGGCCCTGTATTTTGCGGCCACCGTTTCCTTTCTTATCTATCTGCTCAGGCCTTCTGAAGTTCTGGCAAACATCTCTCTGGGCATGACCGCAACCGGGTTCGCCTCACACACGATTGCGTTGGGCGCAGGGATGATCGGGGGCGCAGAGATCTCGACGCCAGGATTTTATGAAGCCTTGTCGTTTTTCTCCTGGGTACTGATTTTAGTCTTTCTTGCCGTGGAATTTCGCCATCATTTGCATGTACTTGGCTCATTCATCGTCCCTCTGGCGCTGGTCTCACTGGTCTCTGCCGCCGCATTGCCGGAAACCGCCCCGACGCTCACACCGGTGTTTCGGACCTTGTGGGTCCACGTCACACTCAGCATGCTCGGCACGGTGGGGTTTGCTGTAGCCTTTGTGGCTGGTGTCATGTATCTGATTCAGGATGGACTTCTCAAGTCCAAACGTTTCAATGTCCTCTACTCAAAGCTGCCTGCCCTGGATTATCTCGATCACCTGAATCAACAGTCGATCGTCACGGGATTTCCCCTGCTCACGCTCGGCATTATTACCGGTGCGCTGTACGCAGAGTTATCGCTGGGGTCGTATTTAAGCTGGAATCCCGAGCAAATATGGGCGTTGGTAACGTGGATGTTCTATTTTGTCGTGCTGACTGGGCGACTCACAGTGGGCTGGCGCGCTAAGCGAGCGGCCTATCTAACGATTATCGGATTTGCCGGGGTGATTTTGACCTTCATCGGTGTGGTCCTCAAGAGTCACGGACCGGTGTCTTGACATGCATATTGTCGTTGTTGGGTTGAGCCATAAGACCGCTCCGGTTGAAATTCGGGAGAAACTGGCAATTCCAGAAAGCCGGATGGGTGAAGCCTTGTCCCGCCTCTGTTCCTATCAGGGGGTTCGGGAAGGGGTACTGCTGTCGACCTGCAATCGTGTTGAAGTCTATGCCGTTGTCGATGAGATCGAGTCAGGGTATGGACGGATCCAGGACTTCCTTGCCGATGCACACCTTTCGCTGTCTTCGGAACAACTGAACCCTCATTTGTACTGGCAAGAGGGGGATCGGGCGATCAGCCATTTATTTCGAGTCGCCTCCAGTCTCGATTCCATGATTGTCGGTGAATCGCAGATTTTGGGGCAGATTAAAGAGGCCTTCGAGGTTGCGCTTACACACAAAGCGACCGGTATCATCCTGAACAAGGTGATGAAAAAAGCGATTTCTGTCGCCAAGCGTGTGAGGACGGAAACGAAAATTTCCGAGATGGCGGTGTCGGTCAGCTACGCGGCGGTCGAATTAGCCAAAAAAATATTCTCGGATCTCAGCGAGAAGACGGTGTTGTTGGTGGGGGCGGGGGAAATGGCCAAGTTGGCAGCGAGACATTTCATTGCCAATGGCGTTCGGCATGTGCGGGTCACGACCAGAAATCCGCAACATGCGCAGGAATTGGCAAATCGTTTCGGCGGCACCGCCGTCGCGTTTGAGGAGTTTCGAGAGGATATGGCGTCCGCCGATATCGTCTTAGTCTCGACCGGCGCCGCCCATTATCTTGTGAGCGAGGACGACGTGCAACATTCGGTCAAGCAACGGATGAATCGTCCGATGTTTTTGATCGACATTTCGGTGCCGCGCAATATCGATCCTGCCGTCCGGCATGTGGACAACGCGTTCCTTTTCGACATCGACGATTTGAAGACGCGGGTTGAACGCAATCGTGGAGAGCGGCTGAATGAGGCTGAGAAAGCCGAAAAAATGGTGGTGGATGAAGTCGGAATTGTGAGGCAGTGGCTCCAGTCGCTCGAGGTGACCCCCACGATCGTGGCTCTCCGTGCGCGGATCGATGATATCAAGCGGGCTGAGCTCGACAAGACGTTGGGGCGATTGGGGAATCTGTCTGCGCCGGAACGTGAATTGGTCGAGGCGATGGCGTCGTCGATCGTGAATAAACTCATTCACAATACGATGGTGACGCTCAAGACTGAGGTGAATTCCTCGGATGGGGCCGCTTTCGTCGAAGCAGCGCGGCGGTTCTTCAGCCTCGGAGATCCTGCCGTTTCCGACGTCAATGGGAGTGGGGTATCTGCGTCGGAAACCTGTCAGTCGGGGCAAGAGAATCACCGGGCTGTTGAAGAGGTAAGCCCGAGTCGTGGCTCGAAGCCGTCGGATCAGTGAGCGGGAGAAGATCGTATCAACCGAATCGACAAAACAAACCAGATGAACCAGACAGGCCAGAGAGACCAGATGAACCAGACAGGCGATGAACGACCGACCGTCGTGCTCGGAACGCGTGGAAGCAAGCTCGCGGTGCAACAGAGCGAGTGGGTGCAGGCGCAATTGCACGCGCTCGCTCCACACGTGACAGTGACCCTGCGAAGAATACAAACATCGGGAGATAAGATTCTTGACGTTCCGCTGGCTCAAATCGGCGGAAAGGGATTGTTTGTGAAAGAGATCGAAGAGGCGCTATTGAGCGGTGAGATCGATCTGGCGGTGCATAGTATGAAGGATGTGCCCACGGAGTTGCCCGAGGGCTTGGCCATTCTCTGTGTGCCGCCTCGCGAGGATCCACGGGATGCGCTGATTAGCCGGGACGGGAGGTCGTTCATGGACCTTCCTCGCGGCGCCAGGATCGGGACGAGCAGCCTTCGCCGCCAGTCACAGCTCCTGCATGCCAGGCCGGATCTTACGATTGCCATGCTGCGGGGAAACTTGGATACCCGTCTTAAAAAATTGCGGGCAGGACAGTTTGACGCCATTGTGCTTGCGGCTGCCGGACTCCGGAGATTGGGCTGGGCGCACGAGATTACGGAGTATCTTTCTCCAAAAATCAGTTTGCCGGCCATCGGACAGGGGGCGCTGGCCATTGAAGGCCGGCGAGACGATTTCTTTATCCGTTCGTTGTTGAGCGGTTTGGACCATGCCCCAAGCAAAACAGCCGTGCTTGCCGAACGTGCATTGCTCCATCGGCTCCAGGGAGGCTGCCAGGTTCCGATCGCGGCACATGCGACAGTAACCGAGACAGGCGTGACGCTGGAAGGATTGGTATCCAGCGTAGACGGCAAAGAGCTCCTTCGCGATATCGCTGAAGGAACCATTGAGAATCCGGAGTCGATCGGTACCCAACTCGCGGAACGGCTGCTCGTGCGCGGCGGCGACAGAATACTCCACGCGATCTACGGGACCACATGATGAAATCGAACAGACCTGGGAAGGTCTACTTGGTTGGGGCGGGACCAGGTGACCCTGGGCTTTTGACGCTGAAAGGGAAGGAGTGCCTTGAGGCGGCGGATGTCGTCCTATACGATTATCTCGCCAATCCGGTCTTGCTGCAGTATGCTCCTGCCAGGGCCG
>DATIQH010000066.1:0-3196 GCA_035471155.1 Nitrospiraceae bacterium
GTCAGGTTGTCGTTGATCAGGGTGCCCACCCCGCGGATTTCTCCGACCAGCGGGGTCAGGTAGTTATTGACCTCCATCGAGGCATGAAATGGATTCCGGTCTGCCACACGCACATGCAGCAGGCTGTCGCCTCGCTGATCGCCAGGCCGCAGTTCCGCGTTGATGCGCTCGATCCGGCGATCCTGCTGCAAGATTTGCAACTGGTCCTGCAAGGGGTCGAGTGTCACCGGCGTGCGGATGCCGAGAGAGAGGCGGTCGCGCAGGTAGGAGGAGCGGAACCAGCGGTTGCCTTCAATGTCGATCCGGGTCAGTTTCCCTTCGACGATCTGCACCGTGATAACGCCCGAGATAACGTCCTGGTCCGGGATGATCGCGCCGGAGGTCAGATAGCCCTTGTTGACGTAAAGAAGCGTTAGGACCAGCCGGAGCCGTTCCAGATCCTCGGTCATCAACGTTCGATTCTTGAACGGGTCCGTCACCTCGTCGATCTCCTGGTCTGAAAAGGCTGTGTTGCCGATCACGCGCACGTCACGCACGAATACCTGTACTGCGCCTGGCTGTGTCGGCACTCCAGTTTCCGGTGGGAGCGGAACGATAGGAAGCACGGGACTCGGAGGCGGCGTGGGTCGAATAAATTCCTCCTTGAGGGGGCCGGGAGGCTCGCCGGAGCGTCCCGACGGGTCGACCCGTTGCATCGGGTCGATTGTTGTTTGTGCAAAGGCTGTAGCAGATGCCAATACCATGACCATGGTGAAACCGATGCAGAAAAAGAGTTGCCCATTAAGCCGATCAGAACATGCCTGTCCCAGTTTCTTCACGCAACACATCACGATATGCAGCCTGCGCGCCGGCTCACCGAAAATATCTGCGTTCGCATGTCGATGGCTTGGTCACCCATCCACAGGGCTACTAACGCAACAAGGGTGTGTTGTCTGAGGCCCATGTACCGCCTCATTTTCTCATTGTCGCCGTTTGCGAAGAGTCGGTTTTGTTGCTACACTATGTGCATCAGGGTGATGCACATAACGATGCACCAAGGAGCGGCCATGAAAGCCATTACACTCAGGAACCTTCCCTCCGATCTCGACAAGGCGATCCGCAAGCGAGCAAGGGGCAAGCGCATGAGTGTGAATAAGGCTGTCATTGGCCTGCTCGAAGAGCATCTGACTCAGGACAAAATGAAACGAACCGAACTGCATCATGATCTTGACGATCTCTGTGGATCATGGACCGAAGACGCCGCCGCCGCGTTCGACCAGGCGCTCGCCAAGCAACGAGCGATTGACTCGGACGTGTGGAAATAATGAGAATCCTCTTAGATACCTCCGCGTATTCCTGGTTCATGCGCGGGAATCAGGAAGTCAAAGAAGTCCTTCAATCGGCAGACTCGATTGCTGTCAATCCAATTGTCTTGGGAGAATTGCACGCCGGGTTTCAGCATGGTAGACATGTCGAAAAGAACCGCAACACGCTCAAGCAATTTCTGGCATCGCCTCGAGTCTACGTGGTGGCCATGGATGAGGAAACGGCTGAGCGGTATGCCGTTATCGTCAATGCTCTCTGGAGGATCGGTCGGCCGATTCCCACCAACGACCTTTGGATCGCGGCCAGCGCCATGCAGTATGGCCTGACCATTCTGACGACGGATTCGCATTTCAAACACGTCGCCCAAGTACTCATCCACCACGTTCCCCTCACGTGACTCTCGAGATTACACGCCATCATCTCAGCTATGTGTCGATCGTCACTCAGCCTGCGCCTCGACCCCACCTGCCTCAGACGAACCGAGTTCCCCTGCGCAATAGATCATGATTGACAGCTCGCAGGCCAGTCCACGGCAAAGGTCTGGGTCAGGAACCCAGACAAAGTGACTGGCCACAAGGAGGAGAAGGGCGTCTCTCCTGCCGTCTTACTCAAGCTCGTGCCCGTGTCCGTCTCTGTCACTGTGCCACCTTCCGATCCGGCGGTGGCTGCAAGCTGTAATACTCCCCACGATCGCGGGTCCAGGGGTCGAATACGTTGATCACAGGCTCAAGGTCCGGCTCTAACTCAGGAATGGTCCGCTGTAACACGCGCTTGAGAGGCGACACTTCCACCTCGTGGCCGTTCGACTTCTTCGGTTCCATTCTCTTTCTGCCTGGGCCATTGTTCGTGACCCAGTCCACACCAAGATGGGTGTAGAACTCGTGACGGAAACTGGATGTGAAGAACCGGTCGCTGAACAGGCGCCGCGAGGCATTGAGGATGAATACCTGGAACTGGGTCTCGGAAATGGCGAAGCCATGAGGCCGAGGAAATTCAGCGAGCCAGCCCACGACCGTGTCCACATCTTCAATGTTGTCCACCATACTGCCATTGGGGTGGCCAAGACAGTCGTTGATCGGCGTCCCATCGTCGTTCTTTTGTGCATCGGTAATCTTCTTTGACGCGTCACACGTGTGCTGACCGTAGACCTCGCGGATGAGGGCTACTACTATCTCCTGCTTCACGCGTTCCTTCGAGTCCTTGGGGAGTCCCTGGTCGACAAAGTCGTCGAAGCTCGTCAAGTACTTGAGGCCATACTGCCGGCGAAATTCATTGAAGCGCGGCACGCCGCGCTCGCGGTCGCGGATCAGGTCGAGGGCCGCGATATCGATTTTGCCGGTTTGTGTGTGAAAGCGATCCATCGGCAAGTTTTGCAGGAACTGCGGATGGTTCCGTAACGTGAGCCGTCCGAGCTGCTGGCGACCCATTGACAGAGCCCAATTGGCCAGTCCCCGCGTTCGCATTGCCTCTGTGGCTTTTCCACGGAAAGTTTCGAGCACCGGAATCTTCTTGCGGATGGTCTTTGGATCGTCCCCCAATTCTGTGTACTCAATCAGATCGGGGACCATGGTGTGGAGCCGGTAGACGGTGACGAACTCCTCGGGGAAGTTGAACGGTGAACCGAAGTGTTTGACCCCCCCGTTTATGTGGTCATAATTCTTGAGATTCCATGTGTCTTTGCAGAAGAACCATTTCAACCAACAGACCTCTTTTAGATTACCCATCCCAAATATCCCTGACCTGGCTGTGAATGCCGAAAACAACTGATTTGCCCTGTTCGGGTCGTCTGACTTTCCGTACTTTCTTCTTACTACCTTCTCCAACAATGCAGTCTCAAGCTCTCGTCCGAGGCCGTCCCAGTTGGCATTCATGCCTCGGTAGAGCGGCTCGT
>DATIQH010000067.1:0-9864 GCA_035471155.1 Nitrospiraceae bacterium
ACCCCAGAGGGTACGCCTCCGGTCTTCACTCGCTGCGGCCTTGCTGGACGGGCTCTTTGAGCATCCAGCTAGATTATGCTCGGTGAACTCGAAGCACCGGAGAACGAAATACGATTCACGTTTAACGAATTATAAGCCGCCTTCGCGGTTATCGCACCCGAGGATTTCGATGAATTTCGTCAGGCGGGCCTTCTTGAGGGGGTCGTCGAGTTTGGCGTAGATGGCCAGGAGGTTCTTGATCATGCGGGAGAGAATCGCGCGCACCGGACTCTCTTGTAAGTATTTCTCATCGAATCCATAGCCGGCCTCCGTGAGAAACCGCTGGCAATTCTTCTCGGTCAGCAATGCTCCCCCGTTGAAACAATCGACGAAAACCTTGTAGCGATCCGATTCGTACTTCACCAAGAAATGCCCCGGCATCCCGATCCCTTGAACCGGAAGGCCAAGCCGTTTTCCGACAAGGAGATAAACAGTCGACAGGCTGATGGGAATCCCCGTTCGCCGGTCGATCACGCAGTTGAGGTAACTATTCTCCAACTCATAATAATTCTTCGTGTTGCCTTTGAAGCCCTGCTCCGTAAAGAGATATCGATTCAACGTTTTAATCGTTTCCTCGCCCGATGCGCGTGGGCCGATCCTGTCTTGCACCTCCTGCGCCATTTCATCGAGCTGTCGCACATACGAGGAAACTGTAAGCGCCGGATAGGCATACCGGGCGATCAGGAAGGCGCCGCGTTCGAGATCCATCGGGCCATCCGGCAGCGCGGCCAACTGCGTGAGTTCATCTTCGAGGTGTCCACCGCGGATTTCTTCGAGCACCGAGACGAGGCGGTCGGCCATTTCCGGCTGTTCGATTTCCGCTTCCTGGAGCAGGGGGACCGCAGTGGGGCCGATGTCGATGAGTTTCCCGCTGATGGTACGAACGATCTTCTCGTCTTCATCAGCCAGCAGCCGGATCAGAGCTCTGATTTGGCTTTCGTTTGTCAGCATGCTGGAACTCCTCGACAGCCCGCCCATCAGCCCATCGCCCGACGGAACACCTTGGCGCTTCCGTAGAGACAGAGCGCGTCGAAAATCACCATGACGATCACCACCATTCCAACATGGGGAAGGGCTTCGGTCCAGCCTGACAAGATCAACGGCCGCACCGCGTCGATCGCCCAGGTCATTGGATTGAAGCGCGCCAGAAATCCCATCCACGCCGGCATTCCCGTCAAGGGGACCAACGCCGAGCTCAAGAAAATCGCCGGAAGCGACAAGAAGCCCAGGACGGAAAAGAAGTCGCCGTGACTCTTCACGGAAAAGGCCATCGCCATGGAAATCGCGGTGAGACCGACGCCAAAGAGCATCCCGATCATCAAAATCGCGGCAATACCAAGAAGCCCTGTCGCCGGCTGGACGCCGAACAGAAACGCTACCCCGATGATCACGAGCACTTGGAGCGAGGTAATCGTCATGACGAAGATGAAGCGGCTCAGGATCACAGAGGTCCGATGGATCGGCGTGGTCATCAACCGCTCCAGAAACCCGTTTTCCTTGTCGAACAGCAGATCGACGCCCCCGGCAAGCCCATTGTTGAGCACGGTCATGACGACCACGCCGGCCGTCAGGAAGCTGATGTAGTCCGGAGCCTGGGTCACTTGCACGTCCGCGGCCCGCTGGAACAGATTGCCGAAGAAGATCAGCCAGAACAGCATCGGCTGCACGAGCGTGAACAACATGCTGAACTTCTCGCGGCTGAGCCGCCGGACCCACCGCATCGTCAACGCGCTGATTTCTTGCCAGTATTCTGCCATGATGTGAAACGTGAAACGTCAGAAATGAAACGTGGTGTCAGGGCTGCGAGAAACGCGCTGCCTCGACCCTGTGCATCACATATAACGTGTCACACACCCTCCTTCTCTACAGGAACATCGTCTTTAATCGATCGCCCCGTATGAGCGATGAATACATCGTCCAACCGAGGCCGGTGATAGTCAATAAATTCCAGCTGGCAATCCAATCGATTGGCGGACTCGAGAATCGCGGGTAAAGCCTTCTCCGGCGACTCGACCCGGATATCCAAGCCGATCAGCGTCGCCTTGACCGCTCGCATGGCCGGTTGTTTCGTCAACGCCGCGACTAACGCGGGGATCTTACTCTGGTCCTTCAACGTCAAGGACACGATATCGCCGCCCAGCCCGATCTTCAGTTCGGCCGGCGATCCGAGCGCCTTGATTGCCCCCTTGTCGATGATGGCCAACCGATCGCAGAGCTGATCCGCCTCATCCAAGTAATTCGTGGTCATCACGATCGTCATGCCGCGTGCCTTCAGCATCCGCACGTAATCCCAAATCCGGAGCCGGCTCTGCACATCCAATCCCAGCGTCGGCTCGTCGAGGAACAAAATTTTAGGGTCCGGCAAGAGACCGCACGCAATGTCGAGCTTCCGCTTCATTCCCCCGGAGTAGGTTTTCGCCGCGCGATCGGCCGCCTCTTCCAGTTCCACGAGCTTCAACAGCTCGGCGATGCGTTTCGTGGCTTCGGCTTTGGGCAAGTGGTACAACGCGCCGAGCAGTTCGAGATGTTCCCGGCCGGTTAGGAAGCGGTCGATGGCCCGTTCTTGCGGCACGTAGCCGATGAGCCGGCGGACGACATCCGCCTCACGCACCGTATCGTGGCCCAAGACGCTGGCCGAACCCGACGTCGGGGTCAGCAGCGTGATGAGCGTCCTCAGCGTGGTGCTTTTCCCCGCTCCGTTCGGCCCCAGCAGACCGAAAATCTCGCCTGCATAGACCTCGAACGACAGGTCGGAAACGGCCGTATGTTTGTCATAGGCCTTCGTGAGCCTGGACACCTGAATCGCGATGGCGCGATCCATCAGCCCCAGCCCTTCGCACCGGATTGATCGTGCATCATGAACTCGATGAGATCGCTGAGACGGCGGGCGTGCTGATGGAGACTGTCGGCCTCCAACAAAAACTGCTTTTCCAAGGGCGTGCACTCCAAATACGTAGACAGGGTATTGACGACGATCTCGTCGCTGACTTCTTCCCGAAAAAACTCCTGCCAGGTGGGCGCGTCATCGCGGGACCGGAGATAGGACTCCAGAACGGTGAACAGGCGCCGGCGGACCGCGGAGTCCAGCGACGTCTCTGCGCTCCGAACCGTAAGAGAAATTGTGGCTTCACGATAGGCTTTGTCGTACCACTCACGTTCAATCACAAATCGTTCAAGCCCCTGCAGCAGGATATTGGATCGGCCATCGGCCAACGGCTGCACACTGGCCAATCGACCGACGCAGCCCGTGGGGAACACAGGCGGATGACCATAATAGTCTGTTTCCCATCCATCCTTGAGCAGGGCCATACCGATGCACTGCCCGCTCATCGCCGCATCCGAGACCATGGCGCGATAGCGCGGCTCAAAGATATGCAGAGGAAGATAGGTCTTGGGAAACAACACGACGTTCGGAAGCGGAAACACCGGAATTCGAACCGGAATGGGAAACGGCGTCGCACTGTGAGGTTGATCGCGTCCAGGTTGTTCTCGCTCGTGACCGGTCTGCATGGGTCACGATAGCTGATGGTCGACAAAATTGTCAACGGCGAGAGACAGGCATCGTTGATCCGTCGAGTTGAAGAAAACCCTTATCAACACAGGAGATTTGTGCCGGCTGCCGGAGCATGATATAAGCGCATGAGACGATTCTTTCACCTCACGGACGGTCCTTGTACCCATGCACAAATTTCCGTGCCGTCTCCGGTATGTCCTATTCCTTGCAAGCAGTCTGCTGGTCGTCGTGCCAGGACTCGCAGCCGATACTGCGAAGGAATTCCGCTTCGCGACGGAAGGTTATCGCTATGCCTTCCCGCGCGATCACGGGGCGCATGAGGAGTTTCGCACCGAATGGTGGTACTACACCGGCCAGGTCACCACAAAGGAGGGCCGGCCATTCGGCTATGAACTCACCTTCTTCCGTCGTGGCATGCCGCGCGAACAGACGAAAACCTTGCCATCGAAGTGGGCCGTCACACACCTCTACCTGGCCCATTTCGCCATCAGCGATCTCAGCAAGGGCCGGTTTCACTATACAGACAAAATGAGCCGGGCCGGTTTGGGTAAGGCCGGTGCGGCGCAGGACCATCTCCACGTCTGGATCGATCGGTGGAGCGTCGAATCGCCGCAGTCCGCTCCCGGCACTCAAATCCTCCAAGCATCGGACGGCGATATGGCCATCCAATTCACAGTCTCGCCGGGGAAACCGCCCGTCGTACATGGCACAGACGGGATCAGCCGCAAGGGTTCGGCCACAGGACAAGCCTCCCATTACTATTCCTTCACCAGACTGGCCACAACCGGCACCGTCACGATCGGGAACGAATCGTTCGACGTGACCGGCACAAGTTGGATGGACCATGAGTTCGGATCTGCCGATCTCGATAAGGATTTAGTCGGATGGGACTGGTTCTGCTTGCAGCTCGACGACCAGAGAGAACTCATGCTCTATCGGCTCCGCCGGAAAGACGGATCGGCTCATCCGGCTTCAAGCGGCACGTTAATCGACCGAGATGGACGTGGACACCATCTTTTGATCGGAGACTTCACGCTCGAACCGACTAGTTATTGGACCAGTCCTGCCAGCAAGGCCCACTATCCACAGCATTGGCGCCTGACCATTCCGTCGCAACAACTTTCACTGGAACTCGTTCCGCGTATGGCAGAGCAAGAACTCTCTCCCAAAAACAGCACACAAGTCACCTATTGGGAAGGGGCCATAGAGACAATCGGCACGGCACAAGGGAAACCGATTCACGGACAGGGCTACATGGAACTGGTCGGCTATGCCGAACGGATCTTGCAGAAACTGTAACTGGTCTATCTGGTCTGTTCGGTCTGTCTGGTCTATCTCGCATAGTTGGTTGGTTTGTTTTGTTTATTTGATTCCAATGCATCGTGCTGGCGTCGTCGCCTTCAGACTCCCTGCATGGCGTGTGTGCCGTGGGTGATCGCCGCACCCGCGCGCAACGCCGCAGCGATGAGAACGGCTTCGGCGATCTCCGAATCCGAGACGCCCTTCTCCCGCGCCTTGTTTGAGTGGAGATCAATGCAATAGGGGCACTGGGTTGTGAACGCGACGCCGAGCGCCATCAACTCTTGTACTTTTGCGGAATCGCTCCCTCCGCGAGGGCGGCTTTGTCGAAGGCCACAAATGCTTTCATCGCCTCAGGTGCATGCGCCTCTAGATTTTTCAATTTGGCAAGATTCTTCATGTCGTACATGAGCACCTCCTGATGATAGATCGTTCAAATGAGCCAGATGGTAACTCGATTCGCTAGAACCTCGACGCCGTCAGCGTCACGTCCGTGCTTGCCCACGCACGGCGGAAGCGCGCGTCCGCTGCGGCCGCTTCGGTGTTCTTCCTCTGCGCCCGGAGTGCCTGCGCGAGCCCGAACAGGGCCCAGCCGTTCTCGGGGAAACGCCGGAGATCCTCGCGATATACCTTCTCGGCCTCGGCATGTTGTCCCGCCTTCACCAGCACGGCGCCGAGCGAGTGCCGAATCGGGTAGTACCACTTGGGCGGTTCGAAGTAGAGGCCCGCGTCCTCGATCGTGACCGCCTCCCGGAAGTGGGTGATGCCGGCATCGAGGTCGCCGCGGCGAGTGGCGATCTCGCCGGCCAGCGCGTGCACGGCGATCGAGAGCGCCGTCTTGCCCTCGGCACCGTCGGGCGTCGCGGCGTTGATCGCCGTTACCGTGTCGAGCGCAGCCTGCGCCTCCGCCCACTGCCCCTTCGCGGCGTGCGCCACACCACGGGCGTAGGACGCCAGGGCGTACGAGAAGCGGATGTCCTCCGGCGGCAGCGGTGCGGCCAGCACGTCGTCCCATTGTCCGAACGTCGTGAGCGTAAGCGCGTGGTACGGCAGCATTTCTTGTAGTAACCCGACCTGGCGCGCGGCGTCGAGGTTCACCGTGGCGGTGAGGGTCTGGGACGCCGCGATCGCCTGCGCACTGCGACCCGCCATCGTGGAAGCGAAGGCGAGGAAGTGGATGTTGTGTGGGTAGTACGCGAGCGGATAGACGCCCATCGGGTGCTGCCCCTCGATGAACACCTCGTCGGTGTGGATGGCGTGTTGGTTGGCCTGGATGGCGTCGTTCCACCGACCGACGCGGATGTAGATGTGTGCAGGCATGTGGACCATGTGCCCTTCGCCCGGCATGAGTCGAGCGAGCCGCTCGGCGCAGGGCACCGCGGCCTTCGGATTCACCGCTTCGACCGCGTGGATATAGTAATGGCACGCGCCGGGGTGGTTCGGGTTGCGCGAGAGGACGCTTTCAAGCCGGCGGACGATTTCCTTGGTGCCGGGGTAGGGCGTGCCGTCGGGTCTCCAGTAGTTCCATGGGCGGAGGTCCATCAGTGATTCGGCGTACAGGGTCGCGGCGTCGAGGTCTTTCGGGTAGGTGTTGGCGACCTGCCCCATCGCGCGCGAATACACCGTGTCCAACCGGGCACGATCGGCCGGTGGGTCCGCTTCGTAGCGCTGCGCGACCGCCTCGATGTACGCGCGCTCAGGCGCCGTGGCGTGGGACGTGAGCCCCAGCGCTTTTTGCGCCGCCGCATAGGCGGCGACTCCGCTTGCCGAGTCCATGGGCGCGTTGACGTGCGGGCCATAGGCAAGTGCGATCCCCCAATAGCACATGGCGCAGGTGGGATCGAGCTCTGCGGCGCGCGTGAACGAGCGGATCGCTTCCGCGTGATTGAATCCGTAGACGAGTCGCAAGCCCTGGTCGAAGTACTGCTGGGTGGCCGGGACTCGCGTGGAAATACGTTTGTGGTGGGCGCCGAGGTTCGTGTAGAGGGGGACTGGGGCAGACAGGCTCGGCGACGGCGCGGACGCCTCCGTTGACTCTGTGGCCGAGCTGGGGGATGCGATGGTGAGCAGAACAGCCGCGGCGAACCCGATGATAGGGGGGAACGTCAAAGCGTGCCTCGTTCCTCTCTCGAGCGCGGAATGTAATTGAGTTGATGAACCCCAGAATTTCCGCCGACGTCGGAGCCAGACCTGTGAGTAAGAATCCCAACTCAACGAGAGCAGTCGTAACAGTTTCATGACAATCTCCTTGTAGGTTTCGAATCGTAAAATAGGTATATCATTTATTGGATATGTAGGGGCAACGGCCGACTGCCCAGTCCCCTAGATTCCCTTCAGCGCATGAGTGCCATGTGTAACCGCCCCACCCGCTCGCAGCGCCGCGGCGACTAGAACGGCTTCCGCGATCTCCTGTTCCGATGCGCCAGCCCCTCGTGCATTTCCCGCATGGATCTCGATGCAATAGGGGCATTGAGTCGTAAAGGCGACGCCGAGCGCGATCAACTCCTTGTACTTGACCGAAATGGCTCCGGCCGCCAGAGCCGCCTTGTCAAAGGCTACAAACGCTTTCATCGCCTCGGGAGCAAGAACCTCGAGATCCTTCATCTTGGTCAAATTCTTCATGCCATACATGACTGCTCCTTCTGATTGTCGGTTGGTGAATGATATTGTGCCGCTCCATGTTTCTTCACGCTCGAACGCCGATCACTTCCAGGTATTCAGCGAGCACCGTCGTGCAGGCCGTCCCCGCTCGATTGTGAGCGGACCAGAGCGCTTCGAGTTCACGGCGGAGACGCTCACCGCCGTCGGTGTCGAGCGAGGCGAATGCGTGATGAATCGGTCCATAGTAGAGACGAAAGAATTCCACCACCTCCGACGGCGGAAAGGGGTAGCTGAAAAGGTACTGCCGCCTCGTGAGGCTGAGTTCCGAGAGTCCATGGCCAAGTCGCTCACGGACGGTGGCTTCGTCGCCCCACAAGACCGGCGAGGGCATTCCATTCGGCGCAATGAATTTCGAGACCGTCTTAAACATTTGACCGACAAACCCCTGCGGCGTCCAGCTGGCCATGGCCACGGTGCCTCCCGGCACGCAGACACGAAGTAATTCCTGAGCGACCAATTGAGGATGCGGTGCGAACATGGCGCCGATCAGACTAACCACGATATCGAAGCTCGCATCGTCGAATGGAAGCGACTCGGCATCGGCCTCTTCAAATCTGGAATTCAGCCCCTCCGCTTTCGCGCGGGCCCGTGCCCGCTCCACCAAGTTGCCAGCGATGTCCACACCGGTCACTCCGATGCCGTCTTTCGCTGCGATCAGCGCCAGCTGACCGGAGCCACAGGCAACGTCCAACAGCTGAGATCCCGGCGCGATGTCGAGCCGTTCGTAAAATTCCCTCGCGCTGCCCTCCATGTACCGTGAGAATCGATCGTAGTCTCCGGCCGTCCAAATCGATTTGAGACGGGCCTTGAGGTTTTCAACTTCTGAGGTTACTGCGCTGGTCATGATGGCCTCCTTTCCCTCAATCTATGGTGTATGCCGCAAATCATTGTGCCGCGCTGTCTCTGCTCGCACTATACGCAACAGGCGTTGCGGCGTCTTATCCGCGCGTCTGGCTCTCTTATCAGGAGAATGCTAAGCTGCGGCTCATTTATCCGGACGTCCGGCCGAATTAGCTGAGGCGCCTTGCCATGGAGTTACAGCCTATGGATGTGCTGTCTGAGGTCCTGAAGGTCGTGAAACTGGACGGCGCAGTCTTCTTTAACGGGGAGTTCTCTTCGCCCTGGTGTGTACGAGAGCCCGACGCCTGCGCGATGGCCTCATATCTCTCTGCCCATTCCGCGCACGTGATTATTTTTCATCTCGTCACCGAAGGTCGCGGGTACGCGCGCATTGAGGATGACGGCCGCCCTATCTCTTTCTCGGCCGGCGATATCGTCATCTTCCCACACGGTGATGCCCACCTGATGGGTAATGGTCCTCCGGTCCAACCGGTCGACAGTGCCCAACAACTCCGGCAGGTTCTCGCGGATGGGAAAATGCTCTCGCAATTCGGGGGAGGGGGAGAGCTCACCAAACTGATCTGCGGCTACATGACTTGCGAGGCACGATTGAGTCAGATATTCCTGGCTGGACTCCCAACGATGATCAAACTCAACCTCCGCGAGACCCCATCGGGGCAGTGGTTAGAGGACACCCTTCGCTATTCTGTCGATCATGCCGAGGCTTCAGGCCCAGGTGGTGCGACTGTGATTGCGAAATTGTCCGAAGCGTTGTTCGTCGAAACGCTGCGCCGCTATATCGCGCATTTGCCGAAGACCCAGACAGGGTGGCTCGCCGGTGTGCGGGATGCGGACGTCGGAGAGGCCCTGGCGCTCCTGCACAAGCTGCCAGCCCAGCCTTGGACGATCGCGTCGCTGGCGAATGAAGTTGGCGTGTCCCGCTCCGTGCTGGCCGAGCGATTTCGGCATTATCTGTCAGACACACCGATAGGGTATCTCACGCGCTGGAGGCTGCAGCTTGCCGCTCAATCATTGACATCAACCTCTAAGAGCGTGGCCGAGGTGGCGGGCGAGGTGGGATACGAATCCGAGCCCTCTTTCAATCGTGCCTTCAAACGCGAATTCGGCCTCCCGCCGGCCCGATTCCGCAGCCAATCGAAATCAGCCCGCAGTAGAACCGTTCGTCATGTATCGAGGAGCAGTCGCCGTCGTGTGAAGCGATGAGGAGTGCGATGCCGATTATGCGGGGCGCGGAATGTCCGATTCGTTGTCGCTGGGATCTCGATCAAGGTCCAAGACAAGTCCCCTGCAAGATGATTCACAACGCCACAATGATCTCGCAGCCTGTTTCAGCATGAGGGCTTGTCGACCGTGAGCGAGAATCCCTCGAAACCTATGCGCGAGGCGGTGGAAGCAATCTACCAAACTGAGTCGCGCCAGGTGCTTGCAGCCTTGATCCGTCTCCTCGGCGATTTTGAAACTGCCGAAGAGGCGCTGCATGAAGCCTTTGC
>DATIQH010000068.1:0-3276 GCA_035471155.1 Nitrospiraceae bacterium
GAAAGCTCGAAAACATCCTCGTCCGTTTCGTCATCGCCGATGAAAAACAGACCGGTTTGCTGGAGATGGCGCATCAGGGCCAAGGCAGCCGGCCCTTTCCCGTCTTTCCCCGGGGGCAGGACATTCACTGATGCTTTCCCAAAGATCGGGCGAGGAGTCGGCGTGAGTTGATCGAGCAGGAGGAGAAGGGCCATGCGAACTCTGGCCGGCTCAGAAGCTCCTCTATAGTGGAAGGTAAGCGTGTAACGTTTATTTTCAACTTCAACTCCATAGTTTTTGAGCGGCTGACTGAGGTCTGTCCCCAATCGCTGCATCCATCCCTCACAGATATGTTCAGCCCTGGACAGCGTTGCGGAAGTTGTGAGCGGACTTTCCAGCCCATGGTTTCCGATCAGATGGGGAACCACTCCGTCGACCCGCGAGGCAAGATCATTGAGTGCGCGTCCGGAGACGATGGCGCAGGGAACACGTTTCGCCAACTCCGACAGCCCCTCATAAATGGGCAAAGAAAGCTTGACCGTATCCCGATCATGAGAAATCCTCGCCAGAGTCCCATCGAAGTCAAATCCATGGAGAATGGGACGGCCCGCCAATGCGCGAAGCGCCAGACGCCCTTCATCAGAAAACAGGTACATCATGCTTGGCCCCCTGCGGCTGTTCGCGCGTCCCGCACTCCCGTTTGGCGGACGATGCGGGCTCGCTGCCGCATGCGGGCCGCATCCATGAGCATGCGCCCGGCCCAACGGTACACGTTGAATTCCTGCACAATGCCGCGCATGCTGCGCATCCGGGCGCGCTGCTCGGTCGGCGGCATCGTCAAAGCCAAATGCAGGGCAGCCGCGCACTGATCGATGTTGTACGGATTGACGATCAGCGCCTCCGGCAGCTCTGTGGCCGCGCCGGTGAATTGGCTGAGGATCAGCACGCCTTGCTCGTCGTCTCGCGCCGCCACGAATTCTTTGGCCACGAGATTCATGCCGTCATGCAGGCTGCTGACGACGCAGAAGTCCGCTCCCCGGTAATAGGTGGTGACGTCCTGCGGTTCGTGATGTTCGATCCGTAGATAGATCGGCTGGTATCCCTCTCGCCCGAATCGCCGGTTGATGCGTTCGGCCGAGGCGACGACCTGTTGCATGAGCTGCTGATACTCCTCAATCTTGGAGCGGCTGGGAGCAGCGATTTGAATGAAGGAGAACGCGCCGACCCATTCCGGCTGCAGCTCCAGCAGCCGTTCAACGGCGAGGAACCGCTCGAGAATGCCTTTCGTATAGTCCAGCCGTTCGACGCCGACACCGACGCGATGTGCGTGGGGAATGCCGTTGATTACGCGGATATGCGTCCTGCACTCGGATTCGGACTGCAGCTGTGTCTGCCCTCGATTGGGCCAGGCGATGGAAATCGGGTAATGATTCACCGCGGTAAGTATGCCTTGATAGGAAATCAAGGAACTGTCCCAATCGATCCTTGTTTCGAGAGAACGGTCCACGGTATTGATGAAATTTCTGCAATGAAATCTCGTGTGAAATCCGAGAATGCTGCTCCCCAAGAGCCCTTCGAGTATCTCGCGATACCAAGGACAGATGGCATAGCGTTCCGGATCGCTCCAGGGTATGTGCCAGAACGTCACGATCGTCGCGTTCGGTAGATGGTCGCGCACGATCTTCGGCACCAGCGCGAGATGATAATCCTGCACCAGCACAACCGGATTATCGGTCTTGGCCTCTTCGATGATGGCCATCGCAAATCGCTCATTGACTTTCTTGTACTGTTCCCAGTCCGAGGATCGAAAGACCGGACGGACGTGGGCCAGATGACAGAGCGGCCAGAGCCCTTCATTGGCAAATCCATAGTAGTAGCCGTCTTCTTCCTCGGGCGATATCCAAATCCTCCTGATCTCGTACGCAGGATTGTCCGGCGGGACGCGGACATGGCCGTGTTCATCGACGACCTCCCGGTCGGCTGTGCCGCTGCCGTGCGCAATCCACACACCCGAACAGGCCCGCATAATCGGTTCAAGGGCGGTGACGACCCCGCTGGCCGGCACTTGGACTTCGATATGTTGCCCTTTCCGGTTGTGGAGATAGGGCTCACGATTGGAGGCGATCAGCACTTCATCTCCGGCCAGGTGATCGTGCAGGATCCTCTTGAGGGTGGCGGGCGTCCAACTCATCTGGCTCTCATCGCGCATACGCTTATCCGATTCAAGTTCCCGAATCATCGCGCGCAGATCCTGCGCGACCGGCTGGAGCTCTGAATCCTGCTCCTGCTTATCGCCGAGCAATGCGGCAAGTCCCTCGCCGCGAAGCATCGTCCGCACACCGGCGACCCATCCTCGCCAGCTCAGGTGCGCGACCAGCACCGTCACGAGGGAAATCACCACGCCGATGATCGCAAACAGATAGTAGAGGTACCACTTGGTATCGCTGCTTCGACGTTCAATCCAACTCATGTCATGGACGAGCATGAGACGTCCCCAGATGCGGCCATTCCCTTCGATTCCCACAGCCGCGACGTGGACGGCTCCTTGGGTGAGCCGTAACAGGGCGGTTTGCCCCGTTTCGATGGTGCGGGTGCCGGTGCACGGAATTGAATCAGGGTAGGTCAAGGTATTGTAGGCCAGCTTGCCGTCCCGGTCGCAGAACCCGATGGCGAAGAGCCGTTCGTCCTGAAGGATTCGATAAAAATAGTTGTGCAGCTTGACCTTGGAATCCGCCGCCAGGAGTTCGATAAGGGGAGCTTCGACCATGCGGCCGATCAGTTCCGACCGGCTTTCAAGATCCCGTACGAACCATTTCAATGTCAGGGTATCGACGAGTGGAATGACCGCATAGGCAAGACCGGCCAACACCAGCATCAGCGGCAACAAGAAACGAAGCGATAAGCGCATAGCTCACCTCTCGTTTACAACGGATGAAAAATCGCCTATGGTAACGACATGTATCCTTACGGTCTTGTCGGCAATTGTCAACTATCGGCGTTGATCGGGCTGGACGGCGCGGTCGAATGGATGTGCGCACCTCGACCTGACAGTCCGCCCGTATTCGGACGGTTGCTTGATCAGGATGGAGGGCATTTTTCAATCGCGAGCGCGATCGCTTCCACCGAAATCAAAACCGAACAACGTTATCTCCCCAATACCAATATTCTACTCACCACTGTCACACTGCCGAACGACGACGCGTTTCAAATTACCGATTTCTGCCCGCGGTTCGAACAGTATGGACGCATCTATCGTCCGTCAGCGCTCTTTCGTCTGGTCGAACCGTTGCAGGGCAT
>DATIQH010000069.1:0-11446 GCA_035471155.1 Nitrospiraceae bacterium
GTCGATAAAGGGACCTCCGCCTGCAAGCTTTTTGTCCATGGCCCAGGCGCCGCCCGGGTTCCACTCGTCGAAGGTTGTGCGGGACAGGTGGTTGTGATGGATGTGATAGAGCGTGCCCAGCTTACCGCTGTCGATGATGGATTTGATGAACTGGAACTTCCGCGTCAGGCGGGTATGGCGGCAGGAGGCGTCGAGTACGATCCGCCCAGGTGCCTGCTCGGCAGCCGAGACGATCCTTCTGACGCTTTCGACCGACTCTGCCAGCGGCTTCTCGAGCAGCACATGCTTTCCGGCAGAAAGCGCCGCGGTCAGTTGTTCCGCGTGCAGATAGGGCGGTGTGGCAATCACGGCTGCACAAAATCCTGGCGAGGAAACCCTCATTCTTCAGCGCTATCGAGTCTTGTGGAGTCTCACCGTGGATAGCCGGCTGACCTCAGCCGGTAAAGAGCCGATGCTGAGGAAGGAAGACCGGTTCAAAGAGTTTCGTTCCTGGTATCGCAAGATCCCTGCGCCACAATTGAAATCGGTGTTCGAGGGGTTGTGGCAGACAAGTTTCTTTACCCACTCGGAATTGATCGAGATGGCGTCGGACACCTTGCGCGTGATGGATCGTGCGGTGGATGTCGAGGGAGGCGAGGTTCCGGAAACAGAAAATAAGGTCATGTTGATGCCGGGATTTCCCTGTCCTCTGTGCCGGTTTCCGACCTATTCGTGGGTTGAGGATATGGGCAACAAGATCGAACCCTATGTGCTCGATTTCATCCGGGAGAATCACCCTGGCTGGGATACCGAATTTGGAGCCTGCGATCGTTGCGTCGAAGTTTATAAGCTGCGCGCCGATGGTGTCATGTAACGGGTGATTGTGGCTACCGATCCGACATATGGGCGCCGCGATTTCTTCAAGGACTCAGTCGTCTCCGTTGCCAAAGCGGCGCAAGAATTTTCCAAACACCAACAGGCCGCGCCGGAACAACCGGCTCCGGCGCCGGTGCGGACTGATTGGTTGCGTCCTCCCGGCGCAGTTGGCGAGGCATTGTTTTTAGAGCGATGCACACAGTGCGGCGACTGCGGCAAGGTTTGTCCGTACGGGTCGATTACGTTTCATCCGCAGAACGGGACCCCGGTGATTTTTGCGGACCAAGTGCCCTGCTACCTCTGCGAAGATGTGCCATGCATTGCGGCCTGCGCGACCGAGGCGTTGCTCCCGGTTGAAGGGCGCGGACAGATTCGGATGGGGCTTGCGTCTGTCTCGCACCGAGACTGTACAGCAGGACAGGGATGTCATGCCTGTGCATCGAAATGCCCCACCGATGCCCTATCGATGGACTTTGGCACACAGCGGCTTGTGGTGGCGGCCGAGCGTTGTGTTGGATGCGGGCTGTGCGAACAGGTGTGCCGAACCGTGAACGACCGCGTGGCTATTCGAGTCACTCCCTATAGGTTGTTGGCATAGCCATTTCGCGATCCGCAAGATCGGTCTGAATGCAAGAGAGAAGGTTGGGGAAAAGTGTTGTGATTCATGAAGAGGACAAATTTGAGAAATCACCGGCTTAGAATATCTCTTGCGAACGGAAGTTCATGCTTGACAACCCCTTGGCCTATACCTAACCTACGAGAGCTTTGTGCCAAAGGTGTGACCTCATCCCTCCTGGAGATTCAGGGGGGTGACCGGGGTAGCCGTGGAACCGATTGTCATGACGAGTAAACAACCGGTGCAAGCAAATTCTCAGGCCGTAGCCGGGGTTATTCCGGCTTCGCCGGCCATCAAAGACTCACCCGCAGTCGAACGCGCTCTCAACCGCAGCAAGCTCTATCTCCTTGTGTCCTGGAGCCAGCTCTACCCCGAAGACGACGAGTTTCTCGATTACATGCAATGCGGAGAGTTCGTCGAGGATGGGTGCGCGGCGATTGACGCCTTGGAGGCCGCGCTCGACGGCATCGGTGGTGAGCGAGCCAAGCTCAAGCTGGCGTTGCTGCGCAAGCAGTTCGGCCAAATTGAGAAAGTGATCGCATCCGAATGTGTCAACTGGCAACTCAGCGATCTGCAGGCCGAACATCGCCGAGTGTTTAGTAACGTGATCACGCTCGATTGTCCTCCGTACGAAACGCTTTTCGGAAACGACCACGTGTTCGCGCAATCACAGGTGATGGGCGATATTGCCGGATTCTATCGCGCATTCGGAGTGGAGTTATCCAAAGACATTCATGAGCGGCTGGATCATCTAAGCGTCGAATTCGAGTTCATGCATTTCCTGGCCTACAAAGAGTCCTATGCCCGCTGTCACGATGGGGCGGACAAGACTCAGATCGTTCTGGATGCGCAGAAAAAGTTTGTCAAGAATCATATCGGCCGATGGGTTCCGCTGTTTTGCCGGATGTTGGTCAAGAAAGCCGGGTCTGGCTTGTATAAACATGTGGCGGACTTGATGGCGGAATTGATGGATTTCGAGGTTGCATTTCTCGGGGTTGTTCCCCAGCCCTACTCAGAAACCGATTATCGTCCGGCAACCTTCAATTCACCCGAAGGCCAGACGTATGAGTGCGGCGCACAAGATCAGGGAAACGAGCTGAGTCTGTTGCTGAACGAAGTCGGCGCAGAATCGTTCTTAGATAAGAAAGATCAGGGCAAAGACAAAGAGGCGGAGGGGCCGGTCGGAACCGCCTAGCGAATAGTGATCTCGGGCCCCCGCTCGTGTTTTCGTCCGAGTAGGGAGATGTCGTATGAAAACACCAAAACCAGAGCCGAAAGTGGAGAAGTCGCACAGCAATCTGGTGAGGATCGGCATTCTTCTCGCTTCTTTGATCGTTGGCGTAATCTTGGCGCTCTTCACGATGTCCAACAATCCGAATTGACCGATTAGTGAGCAAGGCGATCTTAATTCTTTATTTAATCGAGAGGAGGGGGATCCTATGAGTGTAGTGCAGACACACAGCAAGCGTGTGGTGCTCGGCATTCTTCTCTCTGCGTTGATCGTGGGCGGGATGCTGACGATCGGGCAGGTTCCGTTGGCTGTCAGCCAGCCGGTGACGATTCCGGCGAAGATGGTCAAGGGCGCGATACCGATGGATGGCGCAAACCCGGTGTGGGAAGGTGTGCCTGGGGTGATCGTGCCATTGAGCGGGCAGCTGATCACGACGCCGATGCATCCAAATATTTCGGTGAAGTCGGTGTTCGTGAAAGCCATGACCAACGGGAAAGAGATCGGTCTGCGCATCGAGTGGCAGGATCAGACCAAGAATGATACGGCCATCGGTCCCCAGGATTTCCGTGATCAGGCGGCGGTGATGTTCCCGGTCAACACGGCTGGGGCGCCACCCTTCCAGTGCATGGGTCAGTCAGGCGGCACCACCAATATTTGGCGGTGGAACGCGGACTGGCAAAAGGATATCGGCAAGGATAGCGCAGGCATCTGGGATGTGGACGACCAATACCCGGGCATTTTCTGGGACTACTATTTCGAAGAACCAGCGGGCGGTGTGACCTATCCGGATCGGATCGGTCGGAGTCTTGGGCCCTTCAATCCCGGTATCTGGTCTGGCAACATCATGTCCGATCCAACGTTACGCGTCAGCTCGGTTGAGGATCTGAACGCCAATGGTTTCAGCACCCTCACGACGCAAGCGCATCAGGATGTCATTGGAAACGGTGTGTGGGAGCCTTCTGGTTCCATCAAGGGCGGTGGATACACTGGGCCAACCTGGCGCGTGGTGGTGAAGCGTACGTTGGAAACCGGCGATGCCAACGATACCCAATTCAAGGCAGGCATGTCTGTGCCCATCGCCTTTGCGGTGTGGGATGGGAACAACATCGAACGGAACGGTATGAAGGCCCTCTCCACCTGGTTTACCCTGAAGCTGTAGTAAGGGAGCCAGTTTCTGGAAAGGCCGGTTCTTACCCTTAGTAGAGGTAGGGTGAGGGTAGAACAAGAAAACCCCAGTCGGGTATCAGGCCCGGCTGGGGTTTCTTATTTGTCGAGAGCGTTCAAGATTTGGATCAGCCCGCCAGACTATTTCTGTGTGCGGAGCCTCTGGACCACCTTCTTCTCGATGTCGGCCCGCTTAGCGAAGGTTTCGAGCGGAGTCACCTTCCATTGCATGATGCCCTGGGCAGGAAGCGTACGAACTAGCTCATTCACCTCATCTTCCGACGTAGCTTCAACCAGGAAGGCTCCGGTGAGAGTGTCGGCGGCGATGCCTCCAGCACGGACCTTGCTGTCTTTTCCCAGACTCTCGATGGTTGGGATAACGAGTTTCTCGAGCTGCTCGATCCTTTGCTCGCGGCTCGTGGGAGTTCCGGCTTGGGTCGCCTCGAACTCGACCAGATAGACTGTGTCCACAGCACTACGAAGTACAACGTCCCGCCGCGCGCCACCTTCACCAAATGCCGGTAGCAGAGGCAGCGCAACGGCTGATGCTGTAACCAGGACTCCTGTCAGCGCGATGGCTATTGATTTTCTGGAGAATGTCATAGGCATCACTCCTTTCATAAAGTGACGGCAAAGCCTAATCGTTTGTTACTCTCGTTGCCAAGGTATGTATATGGAAGTTCAGTGGAAAAGACAAGATGAGGCAGGGTGAGATGAAGAAAACGAGAGTCTCCGAGGGTTGCATTTGACTGAGACCGGAGTGTATAAAAATAATCTGAATTTATTAAGAATTCATCTTATTTTTTCCCCAGTTGGTGGTGAATTGGCATGAAGGTTTCACTGCTTTTTCCTCCAACGTGGCATCCGTCACAGCCCTATCTGAGCCTTCCTTCGTTGACGGGATTTTTGGCGCAAGGCGGAGTCACCAACGTCTCTCAGCGCGATCTTGGGATCGAACTGTTAGATAAGGTGGTCACCCACTCCTACGGGGTGGGGCTCTATCACGAGTTGGTCGATAAACAACGCAGGCTTGAGCAGGACCGGACCGGCGAAACTGGGCCTGGCAGCGCTGAGCATTTGGCGAGAGTGGTGGAATCGCTGGACCGCTTTCCCTACCTCATCGATCGGATTGAGCCGGCCAAGGAGACCCTTCGTGGAGAAGGCTTCTACGATCTCGAAGGTTATAAGGAAAGTCTTTTTCTTATCGATAAATGGTTGGAGGTGCTCTCCACCCTCTATTTTCCGACCAGACTGACGGTCGTCGACAATCAGTTCGGCAACTGTTCCATCTATTCATCCAAAGATCTGATGAGGATCATCAGGGATGAAGCCCAGAACCCCTATATCCGGCTCTTTCGTGAGCAGTTCGTGCAGTCGATTGTCGGCGACCAGCCGGATTTGATTGGGGTGTCGATTACGGCGACCTCTCAGATTATCCCTGGCCTGACCCTCTGTCGTTTGATCAAGGAAGCCGCTCCTCACATCCATCTGACGATCGGCGGCAGCATCTTCACCAGATTGGTCGATAACGTGCGCCGCTGCCCGAATCTCTTCGACCTGACCGACGATATCATCGTGTTCGAGGGCGAAACCGCCTTGCTCGAACTTGTCAATCAATTGGACGGGAAAAAAGATTTCAGCAAAGTCCCGAACTTGATCTATCGCCAGAATGGGAAGATCACGATCAACCAGCCGTTTTACTCTGAAAACATCAACCAATTACCGGCCCCAAACTACGACGGCTTCCCGCTCGGACTCTATTTGTCGCCGGAGCCGGTCTTGCCCGTGCAGTTCTCGCGCGGCTGCTACTACAAGGATTGCGCGTTCTGCGCTCTGACGCTGGACCACCAGAACTTCAGACAGAAAGAGCCGGGACGAACGGTCGAGGAGCTGGAATGGCTCAAGCAGCGGTACGGAGCCCAGCGCTTCTTCTTTACCGACGAGTGCGTGGCCCTCTCGCCGGCGAAACGGCTGTGCCAGCAGATCATCGATAAGAAGCTGGATATCAAATGGACCTGCGAGATGCGATTCGAGAAACATCTCACGCGCGAACTTCTGGCGTCGATGCGGGATGCCGGGTGTTTGAAGATTGTGTTCGGATTGGAGTCCTTCAATCAGCGTGTCATGGATTTCATGAAGAAAGGGATCAAGCAGGAGTGGGTGCGGCGGATTGCCGGCGACTGTGTCGATCTAGGCATCGCGGTGCATTGCTACATCATCGTCGGGTTCCCGACCGAGAAGGAAGAAGAAGCCAGGGAGACGATGAATTTTATCGTGGAGAACGAGCGGCTTCACGAATCGTATGGATTCTCTTGCCAGCCCTGCCTCTTCGATTTGGAAAAAGAAGCGCCGATCATGAGCGACCCCGGCAGCTATGGCATCAGGCGCATCATGCGCCCGTCGGCGGAAGACTTGAGCTTGGGTTTCTTCTACGAAGTGTCGGAAGGTATGACACCGGACGAAGCGGAGCGTCTCTATCAGCATGTCTATGAAAAGGTCAGCGAAGTCGTGTGCGAGTTGCCGTTCAATTACTCGATGGCCGATGGATTGTTGTATATCGCGCGGGCTAAGGCCCAGGAAGTGCGCGAGCCGCAACCGGCAGGGTCGTCATGAGTGTCCCCTGCGCGGCGTTGGGCCTATTTCTTTCCGGTCGGTATAATTCACACGCGCCGCAAGGGTGTATGAAGTGATTGCCACGAATCCCACCATCGACCGGATTACGGGAAAGCTCAGCGATCAATCCCTGCTGTTTCGGTACACAATTAAGCTTGTCCTCCTCGTCTCCTTCTCGGAATTGATCCTGTATCGGCTGGTGTCACGGTTGGGGATGCATTTGAGCAAGCTCGCTCAGGAGCATGAATGGATCGTTCCGACCTTCACGGCATTGACGCAGATTGGGCAGTGGCTGCTCAACGTCGTGGCGATTCTGCTATTCCTTGCCCTCAGTGTGGCCGCCATGAACCGGGTCGCCAGTCGTGGGTTTACAGGATCGAATAGGATCGTGATTCCCTGTGTCGCGCTCCTGTTGCTTCTCACGGTGGGATTTTTGTTGGTCCCACCCGCCTTTCTAGGGTCGGCGATTTATAACCTCGTGGCGCTGGTCGCGTTGATCTGTCTGATGGTGGAGTACATCTCCACCCATACCGAATGGTCGCATCGCATAATGGGCATCACCTATCTCCTGGGGGTCGGGGGTTGGTTGTATTATCAGATCATGTCCACCGTCTATAGTTTTATCGGAACCGTGCAAGCCCCGCCTTTCGTGTACGAAGCGCATCGCGGGGGTGAAGGGCTCTTGGTCTTGTCCAGCATCCTGGTCATGTGGGCTTATGGGCAGGGTGTTTCGTTTCGGACGCGCAATCAACGGCAACGCCGCCGCGCCATCTGGTTTTGGGTGACTTCTATCTCGGTGTTTACCGTGATGCTGTTCTTAGATTATCTGCTCCATCGGTATGATGCCGGGATGGCCAGTAACATTCGGAAGGCAGCGGACGGCATCGGGTGGATCTTTCAGTTCGGCATGGGCTACACGTTTTTCCTCCCGTTTGCGTTCTATCTGACAGGCCTGTTGTGCTGGTCGTACACAGTTATTAAATTACTCAATATGGGGCGTCTTGCCGGATATGGTCTGGGATTGATGTTTATCGCGGGGTATGCGCTCCTGTATTCGAATCTGACGCTCATGGTGGTGCTCGGCGCCATGCTATTGACCATGGACCGGCAGCGGCGTGATGCGACGGAATCGGCGCCAGCCACGAATGCTCCTATGGTCGGCAGACCGGATTCTTTGGCAGGCGGACACATCTAGCAGACTTTTTATTATAGGGAGTCGTATGAGCGAACCAACTGCCTCTGTTCCTGAACAAAGCCAGACCATCGTCGATCCCGGCGATCAGCCGTTGAGCCCCGATGAGGAAATTGCCGAGATTGAAAAACTCTTGGCGGTCGAGCCGGACGATTTCCAGGCGCGTTGCCGATTGGGTGAGTTGTATTTCAGCAAAGGCCGGATGGATGACGCGCTCGTGGAGGTCAAGAAGTCGATTGAGATGGCGGAGGGGCTCCGCGCAGAGATGAATCGCTCGCTCGCGATGTACTATTCGAATTTGGGTACGATCTATGCCACGAAGGCTATGACGGATGAAGCGGAAGCCGAGTTCAAGCATGCGCTCGACGTGTTTCCCCACGACGTCCTGGCGCTGTTCAATCTCGGCCGGGTCTATGCCGACAGAAAGAAATTCATGGAAGCCAAGGGATATTACGAGCGTCTGGTGGAAATTACGCCGGACGATCCCATGGCTTGGTACAATCTTGCCGGGGTCTATGTCGAACTCGATAATCCCCAGGTCTCGGACTACAATACGATCGACATGGCCATTCAATGCTACATCCGCACGCTCGAATTAGACCCGAAGCATCTGGAGGGCAGTTTCAAGCTGATGGAGCTGGCATTGAATCACAAGAAGACGGATCTCGCCATCAAGGTCATGGAAGAGGCAGTCGAACAGAATCCCGAAGAGCCGCTGGCCTACTACAACTTAATCAGCGTCTACGATAAGGCGAAGATGTTCGAACAGGCCGAGCAGGCGAGGAAGCGATTGAAGGAACGGTTTTCCAAGCGGACGAAAGACAGCAGCGCATCCTGATTGCCCCAACCAAACGGAGGAACACACCATGTTTGGGAGTCTTGGTTTTACAGAGTTGATCCTGATCCTCGCCATTGTGCTGATCATCTTCGGCGCTGGCAAGTTGCCGCAGCTGGGGGAAGGGTTCGGCAAAGCAATCAAGGGCTTCAAGAAGTCCGTGCATGAGGCGGACGCAATTGAAGCCGAAGCCCAAGCGGCCCAGCAGCAAGCGGCGGCCGCTCCGCAGCAAGCTGTTCCGCAACCCACGGTGCAAGCATCGGCTTCCGTGGAGCAGGCGGCCGCGCCGGTTCATTCAGCGTCACGCGGCTAACCAGCCGGAATAGGGCCAGAGGCATATGGAAACCGAACTGCAGCTTGCGGTCGGCTATATCGAAACCTTTGCGGGCAACGGCAAGGCCCGAAGCACCGGCGATGGGAAACGGGCCGTCAAGTCCGGGATCCCATTGCCCCATCACGCCGCGCTCGACAAGGACGAGGCCTGGTTCTACTTTGCTGAGTCCGGGTCCGATCGTATCCGAAGGGTGAATCTCCGCGAAGGCACACTCCACAACTTCGCCGGTATCGGCGAAACTTGCTATAGCGGCGACGAAGGCCCCTGTGGGGAAGCCGGGCTCTATTTGCCTCTTGATGTGGCGTTCGACTCCCGCAACGATCTCTATATCTGTGATTCCGGCAGTAACCGCATCAGAAAAGTAGATCATGAGACCGGCGTCATCACGACGATCATCGGGACCGGACAACATGGCTTCAATGGAGATGGCCCCGCTCTCGAGGTCAATCTTACCTGGCCGGCGGCAATCGCGTTCGATCCCGACGACGTGATGTACATCGCAGACACACAGGCGCACCGAATCCGTCGGTACGACCCCCTGACGGGCGTGGTCACGACTGTCGCCGGGACATGGACGGCCGAGGACGAGGCCCGTGAGCAGCCGCTCGTGGCGCGGAATCTGGTGGTGCTCTCCGGCGATGCCATCGGCATCGATTTCAGCGACGACCATGGCTGGCTCATGCCGGTCTGTTCGGACGGACTGGACATGTCCATGTATCTCGACGACGGAAAGCCCGCTCTCGAAGCCCGGCTCTACGATGCCGTCGGGCTCACGGTGAATGGGAAGGGCGACATCATTTTCGTCGATAAGGGCAGCAACCGCGTCCGCAGCATCGATCACCACAGCGGCATTATCTCGACCGTGGCCGGGGTCTGCCGGTATGGTTACGACGGTGACGACAAGCCGGCGATCAGAGCCATGCTCCATGCGCCGGAAGCCGTGGTGGCTGATCGGCAGGACAATCTCTATATCTCCGACACGATGAACCACCGTGTCCGAAAGGTCGACGCGGCAACCGGATTCATCACGACAGTGGCGGGCAACGGAGACAGCGGTTACGAAGACAAGAATATGGGCGGCTGTGGCGCCGCGCGCTTTGTAGCCAAAGAATCGGCAGGAATGGTGAAACATGGAGACGGGCTCCTTGGAGTGGAAGCCGTCGTCAATTCTCCAGTCGGACTCTCATTGGATTCTCAGGGTTATCTCTATATCTGCGAACGGGGCGAAAACAAAATTCGCCGTGTGAAACTCTGGTAGCAATTCGCGTGCGGTCTGATTGGACCTGCCGGGCTGTGTGGTAGTCTGAGTCCATCACGATGTGCTCGCGCCGTCACCCGAGGGCTTTGCATAGTGCGTACGATGATGAAGGTGTCTTCCCGCCCGGTGCTGCTCCTGTTCCTTTTCATCTTGGTTGTGGCCGGCGTTTTGGTAGGGTTCGGAGTGCCTCTCGTCAGTTCCGAGGGGATGATTCTTCGCGCGCGCCTGGTCGAGGGAGAACTGCCGATAGGGCCTGAGGATGCCGCCTGGACCAAGGTCTCTCCGATGACGCTTCCCTTGAGCGGGCAGATCATTACCAGGCCGGTTTGGCCCGAGCCGAGCGCGCACGCGCTGACGGTGCGATCGCTCCACAACGGCACTGAGATCGCGTTTCTGCTCGAATGGCAGGACAACACCAAGAATGATCGTCTGACGCCCGGGACCTTTCGCGATGGTGTCGCGATCGGATTGCCGCTCGGCGATGCGCCTTCGTTCTTTTGCATGGGTCAACTCGATCACTACATCAATATCTGGCATTGGAAGGCAGACTGGCAAAGCGATATCGATCGCCGAGCCGCCAAGGCTTCCGAGAAAGCTCGCGACGGTGTGCGGACGTTTGAAGTCATTCCACGCCGGGTCTCGTCTGTCGAGGATCTCATCGGCGGAGGCTTTAGCACTCTGACGACGAAAGAGAAGCAGGGCCGGGTTCAGGGGCAAGCTGCGTGGAAGGACGGGGTGTGGCATGTCGTGATGCGCAGACCCCTGGTGAGCGAAGAGCAGGAGAACGAAGCGAAGCTGATTCCCGGACGAGTGCAAACCGTGTCGTTTGCCGTATGGAATGGGGAGAACAAGGAGCGGAACGGACAGAAAGCCGTCGCGCCCTGGTTTCAGCTCATTATCGACCCAGTTGCGAAACTCTAGCAGGTTGCTGAAAAAGGGGGCGGAGTAGCTGGGACGATCCCCGTGCTCGCGCAACGCGCGGCCTCCGAAGGCCCTCGTTGGACGCGCGCAGTTGGGATCATCCCAGCCACCTCTTATAAAGTGATGGTTCGCTGCGGCCTTGCTGGACAGCCTTTTTGAGCAGCCTGCGTGAGCCCCCGTCCTTTGCGCTAGGGACATGCGGATCAACGAATTTCTCGCGTGTTAAGATAGTGCTTCTGAAACCTGCTCAGGTCCGTGGCGATATGACCGCACAGCGAGGGACGTAGACGTTGGAGGATGTTCGGGTCATTTCAGTCGGTGCTCAATCAAAGGCCCTTCGGAGTGGAAGGTTCAAGGATGGCGTGCGAATCTGGGGCAGCGAGCCTTAGGGCCCGACACCGGGCGGCGGGCTCGGCCGCTGCCACTT
>DATIQH010000070.1:0-16984 GCA_035471155.1 Nitrospiraceae bacterium
ATGAATTCTCCCATGGGAAGGGCGGGAGTTGGGGAAGAAGTGGGGACTGCGGCACAGGACGCCCAGAAGAGAAGGAATATCAGAGAGTGTGCCAGCGCACGCATACTGCGACCCTATTCTATCAAGGTTGATCCTGTCAACGATTCAATTCAGCTGACGGCAAAACCGAGAGCACAGTTTGATTGTTCGGCTATTCATTGCTTCGAGTTGACCCTGTACGGGAAAAGAGGTAGGGTGGGGAACGTAGACATATGGGCTGTGAGATCAATGATGTTGTCTCAGCAACGCAGGCTCAAGAGTTGACATAATCGTTCTTATCAGACGTAAGGGATTATCGATGTATGTCGCTTGAACTACTCGGTCGTATCCAGCAGGAGCTCTCGATCACTGGCAGCGCGGTCTACGAAACTGTTCTTGCCCTTGCCGAACGGGCTAACCGCAAGGTTCAGGTTCTACGGTTGCATGGTCAGGCCTCCAACTTATTGAGTCAGATCGAACAAGGCCATGGCGACATCGGGCGTCACATTTCTTCGCTCTGTGCCAAGCGCCCACCCTTCAGTCATGAGTCAATCTCACCCTCCGACCAATTAGAAGGTCTCCTCAGTCAAGCCAGCGACCGCATTCAGCAGCTGAAACAGACGCTGCTCAACGTTGACAGTCAAATCCGTGAGCTCAAGCTGGAAACGATTCATCACGAACTCTTGACTCTGCAACAGGAGCTGAGTCTCCGGGCGGCGGCTATCGAACGGCTTCCGGTTGCTCAGGGATCGCCGGTTATTGGAAGGAGACTTGCTGAGGTCGTGCTGCCAGCGTCGGTTCGTCTCATCACGGTTCTTCGTGGGCCATTTCTTGTGCCACCCGACGATGGTTTGGTGCTGCGCCTGGACGATATCCTGGTCATGATTGGGCTACAGGCCGATCTTGCGCAGGTTGCCGCTGTGTTCACGCAATCTCGGAACGTCAAGTCGGCGTGAGTCGTGGCGAGACAGGTCGAAGTTCCAAATACCTCGCACTCTTTTCTGTCTCGCTTGCCCTGCTTTTCCTGTGCGTCTTGCGGAAATAATACTTCAGAAACTAGGCTTCTTCACTTTCCACGATGTACAATCAAGCGAAGGGGTATAGGATGACTCGCCTGCGACACGTCTTGATCTGCCTTGTATCCGTGGTCTTGTTCGGCATCCATTCGTTCGCCGTGGCCGAGGCCGCTACTCCACAATCCAGCGACTCGCCGGGACTTCGGTTGCTGGAAGAGATTCAAACGGTCATCACCGATCTGGCCGAATCGGCGAAACCCTCCGTCGTGAATCTGATTCCTTTATCCAGTCCAGGGAAAGGGCGCGAATCGTCGCAAGAGCGAACTCCCAATGTCTTAGGATCAGGATCCGGTGTCATCATCGATCCCGACGGATACATCATCACGAACAACCATGTCATTGGCGACGCAATGGAAATGGAAGTTCGCTTTTCCGATAAATCCAAGTTGATTGCACAGGTTGTCGGCAAGGATCTGGACACAGATTTAGCGGTCCTCAAGGTCACGGCTGACCGTCCGTTCCCGAGCGCAAAGTTTGGGGATTCCTCCTCTGTGCGCGTCGGCCAATGGGTGCTCGCCGTGGGGAGCCCTTTCGGGCTCGATCGGACAGTCACGCTCGGCGTCGTGAGCGGGATCGGTCGGGAGAACATCAATCTCTCGCGGTACGAAAATTTTATTCAGACGGATGCGTCGATCAATCCTGGCAACTCGGGAGGCCCGCTTTTCAACCTGCGCGGTGAAGTCATCGGTATCAATACCGCCATTATTAACTTCGCCCAAGGAATAGGATTCGCCATTCCCTCCAATATGGCCAAACAGGTGATTCAGCAATTGTTGACGCAGGGACGAGTGACCAGAGGCTGGCTGGGTGTCGGGATTCAGCCGCTCACCGTGGAATTGGCACGCAAGTTCGGAGTCAATGAGGGTGACGGGGTGCTGGTCAATGAAGTATTCGAAAAGGACCCGGCCGCCGCAGCCGGCATCAAACCTGGAGACATTCTGACCCGTATCGACGGCACGGTGATCGATTCGCCGAATCGGCTGTCTCGCGTCGTAGCCGGGTTGCTTCCGGGAGCCAGAACACAGGTTGAAATCGTCCGCGATCAACAGCGTCTGGTATTGAACGTTGACCTCACTGAACGTCGAGACCAAGCCGCCGTCATCGCGTCCCTTCCTCCTCAGACGACACGCACTGAAGTCAAGCTCGGCATCGAGGTGCAGGAACTGACACAGAGTCTGGCTGATAAATTCAAACTTCGTGAAAATCAGGGCGTGCTTATCAGCAAAGTGGAATCTGGCAGCCTTGCTCAAGCGGAAGGACTTCACGAAGGCGATCTTATCAAGGAAGTGAATCGAGTCGAGGTAGGATCGGTTGGAACATTCAACAGCGCGCTCTCCAAGATCCGGCGAGGAGAAACCGTGCTGCTCCGCGTGCTCAGAGAAAACCGCGCGTTCTACGTGGTGCTCAAACCGACTGACTAGCCCGGTTCATTTGGTCTATCTGGTTTGTTTGGTTTGTCTGGTTTTTGGGCTGAACGAAACCAACCAGATGAACCAAATCAACCAGACAAACCAGATCATTGATCAGTGCGTCACCGCATGAGTCTCCACCTTATGCGAGTCGATGATTCGAACCGCCAGCTCGCGCGGGACCTCATCGTATCGCGCAAATTCCATCGTATAACTGCCGCGTCCTGCAGTAAGTGAGTTCAGCGTCGTGGCATAGGTCAACAGCTCCGCCAATGGCACAAGCACCGTAATCTGCTCCGTGTGATCTTTCGCCTCCACATGGAGAATCCGCCCTCTGCGCGCATTCAGGTCCCCGATGACACCTCCGATATGATCCGCCGGTGCATCGACCTCTACCGTCATGATCGGCTCCAATAGGATGGGATGAGCCGTTTCCAAAGCTTTTTTGAACCCCATCGACGCCGCGACCTTGAAGGCCATCTCAGACGAATCGACTGAGTGGTACGACCCATCGTACACGGCAACCCGGCAATCGACGACAGGAAATCCCGCCAAGCTCCCATGATGCATGGCTTCGACGACCCCTTTCTCCACCGCAGGAATAAAGTTGCGTGGAATTGCTCCGCCGACCACCTTGTTCTCGAAATGGAAGCCCTCTCCGCGCGGTAGCGGGGCAAGTTCCAGCCAGCAATCTCCATATTGGCCATGTCCGCCGGTTTGCTTCTTATATTTCCCCTGAGCCTGTGACATGGCGCGAATGGTTTCACGGTAGGGAATCTTCGGCATATGCAGCACCACTTCGGCGCCATACTTACGGCGCAATTTTTCAAGCGCGAGATCGATATGCCACTGGCTCATTCCGCTTAAGACCATTTCTTTCGTGTCGGCATGCCGTGAAAACTCGAGAGTCGGATCTTCCTCAATCAACTTATGCAGCCCGAGACTGATTTTTTCGATATCGGCGTTGGATTTTGGCTCGATCGCAAAGGACAGCACAGGCCGGGGAAGCGCCGGCTTTGGATAACGGATGGGAGTCTGTTCATCGCAAAGCGTGTCGCCGGTTTGAGTATCTTTGAGTTTCCCGATTGCGACGATATCCCCGGCTCCGGCTGAAGACAGGGCCGTATGTTTTTTCCCCAGTACGGCATACAGATGTCCGCTCTTCTCCTTGGTGCCGCGAGAACTGTTGAACACTGTCGAGTCCGCGTGCAGAACCCCCGACACGATCCGCAGAAAGGACAGTCGCCCGACAAATGGATCGATGAGCGTCTTGAAGACAAGCCCTGAAAATGGGTCTTCATGAAGGGCGCGGCGTGTGATGGGTTCACCTGTATCGGGATGCAGCCCTGTCAAGGGAGCCGTCGTCGCCCGCTCCATCGGTGATGGCAACAGATCGACGATCGCATTGAGGAGCGGAACGATCCCGATATTTTCGGTCGCAGACCCGCTGTAAAGCGGGATAATCGTTCTGGACTGGACACCAAGCCGCAAACCCTTCATCAGATCCTCCTGCGTCAGCTCTCCCATAGCAAGATACTGTTCCAACAATCGATCGTCATGTTCGGCTACCCCTTCTTGAACACATTTCCGTGCCGTGCTTACCACTGCCTGTTCATGTTCTGGTATCGGCAACTGCTGGATCGTGGGGCTCTCCTTGCGCGAAGCGATAAGGTATTGCTGGGCAAGGTCCAACACACCGTTGAGCTGGGCGCCGGTTCGATACGGCAAGGACATCGGCAATGGCATGATGCCGAGCTCGCGCTGGCACATCGCATTGACCTCATCAATGGGTGTGCCGCCTTTATCCAACTCGTTGAGAAAGAGCAGACAGGGCAAGCCAAGCGTGGTGGCGCGGGACCAGACTCTGGCGAGTTCGCTCCGGACTCCCGCCGAAGCACCAACCACAAGAATCACGGCGTCTACCGCGCTCATAGCCATCATGGTTTCCCCGATCAGGCTCAATGCGCCTGGGGGATCGACAAGATTAATGGTGGTGTGGTTCCAAGAATACCGGAGGAGGCTGGTACTGACGGAACTGCGCCGGTGTAATTCTTCCGGCTCGAAGTCTGAAACGGTGGTACCCTGCGCGATTGACCCGAGGTGGGGAGCAGCGCCGGCGGCAAAGAGCATCGCTTCGGCCAGCGAGGTCTTTCCAGCGCCGGTACTGGAGATCAAAATCACATTTCTCAGTGACTCCCTGTGCAGCTCGCTCATGGGGCCCTCCTCTAGCAAGACGCTGAAAAGTCCGTCAGCGGCATGCTCACATCGCTCAGAAACTCAACGTATGGACACATACGTCTTGCCTCTTCGCTCGTTGAGGCCTTGCTGAACGGATTTTTGAGTGTCCTGCGGTATAAGGTTACATCGCGGCAACTCCTTTTTCACTCATGCGTCGGCGCCATGGTTTGTCAGCCAGCCTTGATCGGCAAAACTGACATACCGTCCATCGCCCACGACAAGATGGTCAAGAACGCGAATGCCCAGCAGCTCCCCTGCCGACACCAATCGCGCCGTCAGAACACGATCCTCCTGGCTGGGTGTAGGATCGCCACTGGGATGGTTGTGTAAAAAGATGACTGCCGCCGCCGATTCTTTTACCGCGAGTGTGAAGACTTCTCGTGGATGGACGATGCTGAGCGTCAAACTGCCTTCAGATACTGTTAAATCGCGCATGATGGCGTGCTTAGCGTCCAGTAACACGACTTTGAAGACTTCATGACGCAGATCCCGCAGGGTTGGATGGTAATGGGTAAAGAGATCACGGCTGGATGTGATTTTTGTCCCTTTGGTCAGCGGACTAGCAAGGGCGCGCTTCCCTAATTCAATAGCCGCTTTTAATTGGGCCGCTTTCGCTTTTCCCACGCCTGGGACTATGCAGAGCTCTTCGATTCCACATTGGGCCAGTCCAGCCACACCTCCGAGTCGATCCAAGATATCCATTCCGACCTGCACCGCGGAAGACCCATGACGGCCGACTTGAAGAAGAATGGCCAGGAGTTGAGCATCGGTGAGTGTTTGTGAGCCTTGAGTCAGTAGCCGTTCGCGCGGCCGTTCTGTTTCAGGCCATTGAGCGATGCTCTGCCCTCCGTTCTTACGTCCCATTCATCATCCTCGGACAAAAAATGCCACTCTGAACGTTTTTGTGCTGGCAGTAACCCCGTCAGTGCCCACTTGGTAACAAATACGTATCGCCTAAACTGTTGAAATTACGTATAGAGATAAATTGGTGCAGTAATTGCTTTGGACCGACTGCAGCAGTGCACAATAACCTTGGAGGATTCGATGGAATGTCCGAAGTGCAAAGGCCTCATGATGCTCGAGCGATTCTCCGACTTCTTTTTAATTTTCTACGCCTGGAAATGCATCAATTGCGGCGCCATTATCGACCGTACCATTTCAAATAATCGGCAAAAGAGTTTGGCAGCCCGCAAGACTCAAACTGTGGCGACTCCCTAGAGTAACTGCGATTCCGTCCCCATCGTGGTTGATCTTCTCAATCGCCACAGATCGTTGGTATGACTGCACTGATCCTCCGTCGCCCGCATCGTATAATCCCGGAACATTGGACACCATTATAGTCCCAGGCTCCCAGGTCGTCAAAATACTTCCTTTCCTATCAGTCTATCTTCTCACTACCGTCGACTCCATGTTTCACTTCGGACGGGCTCGCCTTGACCCCTTCAAAAACGCTGTGTTAGAGTCAAACGTTCTGAACATGTCTCTCCCCTGAATGTATGCGTGTTATCGCCGGATCCCACCGAGGTCACCGATTGAGTGGGCCTCAAGGGACTGAGTTGCGTCCTACATCCGATAAGGTTCGAGAGGCTCTTTTTTCAATTCTCGGAACCCAAGTGGCAGGATGTCGCTTTCTCGATTTGTATGCAGGTACGGGGGCCGTTGGAATCGAAGCGCTGAGCCGAGGAGCCTCAGCTGTCACCTTTGTCGAGTCGGACCCCATGGCCGTGCAGCTCTTACAAAAGAATATACGGGCCTGCAGGCTGCTCGACCGTGCGCAGGTTCATGTGGGACAGGCAACCGCCTTCCTCGAGCGAAAAGACCGGTGGGGCGCTCCCTACGACATCTTGTTTGCGGATCCGCCATATGCCGCGTTGGATGAAGTAGAGGTCTTGATCCACGCCTGGAGGCCCGGTCTGTTGTCGGAGCATGCTGCGGTGATTATCGAACAAGACTCGCGCACCGAATTGCCGGCATCGATCGACCATGCCGCGCTGGTGCGGCGATATCAGTATGGCGATACGGCGCTCTATCTGTACGGTGTGTCCAACTCAGCATCAACCACACCATGAAAATCGGTATCTACCCAGGAACCTTCGATCCCATTACCCACGGACACACCGACATCATCACCCGAAGTTTGCGCGTATTCGATAAAGTGGTCGTCGCCGTTGCGCCGAATCCATCCAAACATCCGCTCTTCACCCTGACCGAACGGCTGGCGATGATTCGAATCGTGATGAACGAGATGAAACAGGTCGAAGTAACCCACTTCGACGGCTTACTCGTGGATTATGTCCAGCGATACGGCGGCGACGCAATTATCCGTGGCCTACGTGCGATCTCAGATTTCGAACATGAATTTCAGATGGCCCTTATGAATCGCAAGATCGCCAAACAGGTTGAAACCGTGTTCCTGATGCCCAGCGAAGAATATTCGTATTTATCCTCGACCATTATTAAAGACGTGGCGACCCACGGTGGCGCACTGACGGAGTTTCTGCACCCTGAAGTCGCGCGCCAACTGCAAGAACGAATCAGGAGTTTGAAAACATGAAACTTGCTGCGCGAGCCGGGCGAATCGCCCCCTCCCCCACCTTGGCCATGGCTGCAACGGCAAAGGCGATGGCGGCACGTGGAATCGATGTCACCGACTTCTCGTCTGGAGAACCGGACTTCGATACCCCTGAGCCGGTCAAAGCCGCCGCAGAAGCCGCCATTCGTGCGGGCTTTACAAAATACACACCATCATCCGGCATCGATGAATTGCGCCAAGCCATTGTCGATAAGCTGCAAGCGGATCAAGGGCTCCGGTACGAAAGGTCCCAAGTGTTGGTCTCATGCGGCGCAAAACATTCGCTCTACAACCTAGCGGAAGCGCTCCTTGAAGCGGGTGACGAAGTCATCATTCCCGTCCCCTTTTGGGTCTCCTATGCCGACCAAACTTTGCTGAACGACGCCACACCCGTGCTCTTACCGACCCGCGAAGAGGAGGGCTATGCCATCGATGCCCACGAATTGGAACGGCTCGTCACCCCGCGCACGAAGGCGATTATCGTCAACAGTCCCGGCAATCCAACTGGAGCCACCTATGATCGAGGGACTCTCGAACGCCTTGCCGAGCTGGCTCTCCGCCGAGATCTCCTTCTGATTTCAGACGAAATTTATGAAAAAATTCTCTACGACGGGGGAATCCACACGAGCATTGCGTCATTGGGGCCGGAGGTTGCCGCCCGTACGGTGATTATAAACGGTGTGTCTAAGGCGTATGCAATGACCGGCTGGAGGATTGGTTATGCGGCGGGTCCCAAAGATTTGTTGACTGCCATGGCGAACATTCAAAGCCAAAGCACGTCTAATCCTTGTTCGATTTCACAAAAGGCCGCTGTCGCGGCCCTGCGGGATGGCGGTACGTTTACCAAAAAGATGGTGACAGAGTTCGATCGGCGGCGGCGTTTCATGGTCGAGCGGTTAAATGCGATGCCCGGCGTGCATTGCCGAACACCTACCGGGGCATTTTATGCGTTTCCCAATGTGAGTGGGCTGCTCGGCCGACAAAGCCCGCAGGGGCAACTCGCAACCCCGGCCGATCTCGCGAACTATTTGTTGCAGGAGTTTCAGGTCGCCGTGGTTCCGGGTGAGCCATTCGGGAGTACCCAGCATATTCGGCTATCCTATGCGACCAGCATGGAGACGATTGTTCGTGGAATGGATCGCCTCGACAAGGCGTTCAAACAGCTTATCTAGCAAAAGAAGACCGTACAGCCCGCGGTTTGTAAGTGGGAGGACAAATTGTGCCGATCTACGAATATCAGTGTGAAAGTTGCACAGATAGGTTTGAAATCAAGCAAAGTATGAAGGACGATCCCCTCACCGCCTGCCCGCGATGCGGAAAACACGTGCAGCGCCTTATTTCATCTCCCGCGATCATGTTTAAAGGCAGCGGGTGGTATGTGACGGACTACTCCGACAAAATGAAACCTTCATCGGACAATGACGCGCCCATTCCCATGGCCGGAGAGAAGAAAGAGGCCACGCCAAGTACATCCGGCCAGCCGACGTCCACGGCTCCCGCTGCCCCAGCTTCCTCTCCCTCGTCCACGCCGGCAAGCACCCCGTCGAACACGACCTCCAGCCCCTCAAATGCTGCGACGACTCCACCATCGTCTCCCACCGCCAAGTAGAAAGCGGCGACCAGGCGCGCTAATGTTTGACTGCGGTTTTAGCCGGTGCTTTCTTCTTAGCCGGAGCCTTCTGCGTAACCTTTGCGGGCGGCTTGGCGGTGCTGGCCTTCGGTGTGGCGGCTTTCGCTGACTTCGCCAATCGGCCCTGCGCCGCCGTCAGGCCACTTTGCAAACTGGCAATCATCGTCGACTTATCTTGATTCGCTCTGGAGAGATCATTCACTTGCGCCTGCAAATCGTCTTTTACTTTTGCAATGGAAGCAAGCTGATTTTGCAACTGAGCCTTTTCCAATGTCGCACTCTGAAGCTCGGAGCGGAGTTGTTCGATTTGCGTTTGAAGCGCCGGGGGCCAGTAATCGCACCCGGACAGACCCACAGAGACGAGCGTGATAGCCGCCGCCGCGATAACGTTACGCACCATCACTGTTCGAGTCATCGGTATTCTCCTTTCAGTCTAAACGACAGGATCGGCTTCATCGACTATCTGCGTTGAGATACAGGCTGCGAGCAGCCAACTGTGCCATGATGGCGTCCCGTTCAATTGCTCCATCGCGAACGATTCGGATAGGACCCTGTACGTCGATCACAGTGGATGGCCTCCCACCGGGAGTCGGTCCAGCGTCAACGATGAGATCGATCTCGCTGCCGAAGTTGTACCGGACTTCTTCAGCCGTCGTGGACGGTGGCATGCCTTCACGATTGGCGCTGGTGCCGGTCACCGGCCCGACTCGACGCAAGAGATCATGCAGTGGCGGCCAGGCGCTGAGACGGATGCCGACAGAGCGAGTTCCCGCAGTCACTGTATTGGGAAGCCCAGCGACTGCTGGGAATACGATGGTGAGAGGCCCAGGCCAGAACGCGTTCATGAGTACAGTGGCCGCAGGCGGGATGCGTTGAACGAACAGCCCCAACTGAGAAGTGTCTCCAATCAATATGAGAACCGGTTTTCCCTCCGACCGCCCTTTGATCTGCCATAGCTTGACAAGCGCCTGCTCGTCGAACGGACACACGCCAAGGCCGTAGAAACTTTCGGTCGGCAGGGCGATCACCCCGCGCGCTCCCAGGACACGACGTGCCAGATCAGCAACCACCGAAACGGTGGAAGCCGTATAGCGCTCGATCGTTGCCATGGCGGAAGTCATCAGCTCCTTTCAGCGTGGCGCATGGCGGGAGAATGCACGATGCGCAATATCCTTTCGATAGTGCGCGCCTTGAAACGCAATCGACTGAGTCACACGATACGCTTCCGCTTGCGCAACCTCCAGCGTCTTTCCGCGTCCCGTAATTCCCAACACCCGTCCCCCGGCTGTCACCACATCAGTGCCGGTCCGTGTCGTGCCGGCATGAAATACCAGCGTCGCTGCATCGGTCGAGGTCGGCAAACCATGAATTGCGCGCCCAGTTTGATAGGCCCCGGGATAGCCGTCCGATGTCATGACGACACAGACGGCGACTTCATCATGCCAGTCCACGGTCAGTTGATCGAGCCGATGTTCGACCACTGCCTCTAGGACATCCAGCAAATCGGTCTTGAGCAACGGGAGGACGACCTGCGTTTCTGGATCCCCCATCCTCGCATTGAACTCCAAAACATAGGGCGTTCCTTTTACAATCATAAGTCCGGCGTACAAAACACCCTGAAACGGACAGCCCATGCGAGACAACGCTTCAATGGCAGGATAGAGGACCTGCTTGGTGACTTGCTCGCGTAGAGCCATGGTACCGATCGGCGCAGGACAGTAGGCCCCCATGCCTCCGGTGTTCGGCCCCGTATCCCCATCTCCGACTCGCTTATGATCTTGAGCCGGCAGCATCGGCGCCACCGTCAGGCCGTCCGTGAAGGCCATGATGGTCAGCTCCTCGCCGTCTAAAAATTCTTCGATCAGGACACGCTGGCCTGCCTGGCCGAACACCACATGCTCCATTGAAGCACGGACGGCCTGTTTCGCTTCCTCGCGGGTTGCTGCGACCACCACACCCTTTCCCTGCGCCAGTCCGTCCGCCTTGATCACGACCGGAAGCGTATGGTGTTCGAGATAGGCCAGAGCCGGCTCTACGCTGTCGAAGCTTTGCGCGTTCGCAGTGAGAATCTTCGCGCGGCTCATGATTTCTTTGGAAAAAACTTTGCTGGCTTCGATACGGGCAGCTCCCTTCGCCGGTCCAAAAATTTTGAGTTTCGATATGCGAAACTCATCGACAATGCCCAGTGCCAGCGGGGCCTCCGGCCCTACGATCGTCAAATCGATCTTCTCCGACTGCGCAAATGTTTTGAGCCCTGCAATATCGTCGGCTTTGATCGGAACACAGGTCGCAAGCGATTCGATCCCTGCATTGCCAGGAGCGCAATAGAGTATCGGCTTGCGAGGACTCTGCGCGAGCTTCCATACCATGGCATGCTCGCGTCCCCCACTGCCAACAACAAGAATTTTCATGTGTGCGTGTACTGCATGAAGAAAAAGCGGCTGCTCAAAATGGTTTCTCACAAGGCCGCAGGAAGCCCGGTCACCGAGGCGTACGCTTCGGTACGTTGAGCGTGGCCGGGCGACCGAGAACGCCGCGAGAGGTCATTTTCAGCAGCCGATTAGTGGCGGAAGTGGCGCATGCCCGTGAGAATCATCGCCACTCCCTGTTCGTCCGCGGCTTTGATGATTTCGGCATCGCGAATCGATCCACCAGGCTGAATGACTGTGGTAATTCCCGCCTGCACGGCAGCATCCAATCCATCCCGAAACGGAAAGAATGCATCCGACGCCATCACACAACCCTTGATCGGCATCTGGGCTTTCATCGCCGCAAGCTTCACGGAGTCAACTCGGCTCATCTGGCCTGCGCCGATTCCAACAGTCTGCCCCGGTTTTGCATAAATAATGGCGTTTGACTTCACATGTTTGCAGACCTTCCAGGCGAAGGCGCAGGCGGCATATTCTTCGTCCGTCGGTTTGCGCAGGGTCGGGACGTTGAGCGCTCTTAGATCGGTCAAAACACCGAGATCCCGATCCTGCACAATCAAGCCGCCCACCAATTTCTTGAGATCGAAGCCCGCCTGTTTTACCTTCGTGAGGGGCCCGACATCCAGTAAACGCAGATCCTTCTTACGTTTCAACTCTGCCAACGCATCGTCCGCAAAGCCCGGCGCGATGACGACTTCGACAAACGTAGAGGTAATTTCTTTCGCCGCAGCCAGATCCACGACTCGATTGAACGCAATGACGCCGCCGAACGCCGAGATGGGATCGGTCTCCCGAGCCTTTACGTAAGCTTCTACCGGTGTGGTACCCAAAGCCACACCGCAGGGATTATTGTGTTTGATAATGGCGACAGCGATCTCGTCATATTCTTTTGCCAGCTCAAGCGCCGAATTGGCATCGAGGAAATTGTTATACGACATTGCCTTGCCATGAAGAATCTTTCCACGGGACACCGATGGCTCGGACGAATAGAGCTCTCGATAGAAGGCTCCTTGCTGATGCGGATTCTCCCCATAGCGGAGCATCTCTGCCCGTTCGAATTGCAACGACAACATGGCAGGAAACTTGACCTCGCCGCCCTGCACCTGTTGTTCGAGATATCCGGCAATCAGACTGTCGTAGCGCGCGGTATGCTGAAACACCTTCATCGCCAACTCACGGCGTAACTCGCGCGATACTGTTCCGGCCTTCGCCGCGTCGAGTACGCGCTGATAGTCGGCCGGGTCTACAACCACCAAGACATCGTCGTGGTTTTTGGCTGCGGAGCGCAACATCGACGGACCACCGATATCGATATTCTCCATGGCCTCCTCGAAGGAACAGTGCGGCTTTGCGATCGTCGCCTCGAACGGATAGAGATTGACCACGACCACGTCGATGGGTCCAATCCCCTGCTGCTTCATCTGCTCGACATGGGCCGGAACCGAACGGCGTCCAAGCAAGCCGCCATGAATCTTGGGGTGCAGTGTTTTAACACGGCCATCGAGAATTTCCGGTGAACCTGTGTAGGCGGCGACATCGGTCACCTTCACACCGGCCTCTCGCAAGGCTTTCGCTGTTCCTCCGGTTGAAAGGATCTCGGCTCCCAGAGCCTCAAGCCCTTTGGCCATATCCACCACACCGGACTTCTCTGACACGCTGATTAATGCCCGCTTGATGCCGGCCATAGATGACTCCTTGGAAAACGTTCGATTGATGTTACGTCAGTTGGAAGGCGCGGCGAAGAATATCAAATGAATACTTGCCTTACAAGAGGTATGAATCTCCCAGGTCTGCGGGTAAACAGATAGGATCACGCTGAGCGGAGGTTGACCCATTCATCTGATCGGTAGCCTCGACCTCATGCTGTCTTACCGCGATCGCCTGAGGTAGACCCAGAAATCCTATCTGGTATGAACCCACGCAGTATGGTAGGGTCACAGTGGCCGATCAGCCACCTTCTCCGAGCACTGGTTCATGATGCGCAAAGCGATTCTAGGCGCAGGCGCTGTCGCACTGACTCTTCTTGCAGCGGTCTGCATTCCGCGCCATCTTCCGACATCGGCAGCATCGAATCCTCTCACTCCTGCAAACTTTCATGCGCATGTCGAGCAAGGCATTCTGACTCTCCGTGGCTCGCTTCCCAGTGAAGCCGGCAAGGCTGCGATTGTTCAACGAGCTCGAGAGCTCTATGGGAGCGTACCGGGCCGCGTCATCGACGAATTGATGGTGGATCCGAGAGTGGGATCTGCTGCCTGGACCAGCAATCTTCTTCAGATCTTCCCCGTTTTGGGACTCATGATGGAACGCGGCTCCATCATCATCGATGGCCGCACGATTGTCCTCAGCGGCCAAGTCGACAACGATTATGCCAAGGCGGCTGTCCTGAGGGAAGTTGCTCCGCTCACGCACACAGGCCTCGAACTGGAAGATCATATTCTCGCGGCTCCATCTTCGGCGCATTCCCCTTCGCTCCAAAAGAAATTGAATGAGATCCTGTCGCATGCCTCCATCGAATTCGATTCGAATACCACCACAATGACCCCTCGCAGCCGCGCTATACTGAACCAGCTGATTACTCAATTGCGCCATGCCCCTCGCGCGGCCATCGAGATCAGTGGCCATACGGACAAATACGGCGAGCCGGCCTACAATCTTCAACTCAGCCGCCACCGCGCGGAAGCCGTGCGGCAATACTTCATCAATCATGGCCTGACCAACCAGTTCACCGCCATCGGCTATGGCGCCTCACGGCCGCTGTCGGCGGCGCAGACACGAACCGGTCTCCAGCACAACCGCCGCATCGAATTGCGCGTGAAAGGAGGGAGTGACCTATGACCCTGCTCATCGGCCAAATGCTGGGATGTCTCATCGTCGCAGCCGGAATCGGAGGCGTGGTTGGATGGCTGCTGAGACAGCAATCTGCCAGCCAACTCACACAACAGACTACGGATCTCGCCGGCGCGCTGCGTCTTAAAGAACAGCTGCTGGAAAAGGCGCAGTATCAGTTGAACGTCCAAACCGCTGGGATGCAGATGCTCGAAAGCAAGGTCATCGAATCGGAGGAGGTCAACCAATCCGTCATGCGGGAACTGTCAGCACGACACGAACGCATCGAGGCGCTTCAAGAGGAATTGGCCCTTCGCGCACAACGATTAACGGCTTTGGAGGCAGAAGGAGCCTCGGCCCGCCGGCGCGCGAACGAGTATGAGACGGTGATCGGCGCGCAGTCTGGCGACATCCAGCAACTCCAACGTATCAGCCAGACGGCCCAACAAACCCTGGAAGCGAGCGAGCAAAAACGGCATCATCTTCAACGGCGCATCGCCGAGTTAGAGGCCGCCCCTGCAACAGATCAGATACGCGCGCGCGTAGAAGAACTCGAAGCGGCTCAGGGGCGGGTCCATTGGCTGGAAGTACAACTCAGCGATCGAGACACTGAACATCGATCTGTGCTGCACCAACTCAATACCCAACTCGCTGAACGAGACCGACGCATCGGTGAGCTGGAACCGCTTACACAACAACTTCATGAACAACGAGCGGCGTTGAAACAGTGGGAAACACAATATACGCACACAGCCACACAACACGATGCGCAAATCACCGCGTTGCGGCAGCAGCTTGCGGCGCAGGAGCAACTCCAAGCCCAGACCCCGCTTGACAAGCAACTCCTCCATGAACGAGCCAAACAGATCGATGGTCTACAGCGCCGGATTCGTGGACTCGAAGCGACTCAACACCACCCGGCAGATCGAGTGAACACGGCGGGAGAAAAACAAGAAGAGAACGACCGCCTCCGCAAACGACGGATCGAAGCGCAGGCCGCACTCCGTATCAAGGCTGATGGCGGAGCCGAACCTCCTAGTCAGAAAACCCGTCAGAGTGGAAGTCAACTAAGCCTATTAGCGGAACAGGCGAACGCAGCAAAGGACCGACCGAAAGACGATCTGAGTCAGATTCACGGGATCGGTCCCGTCTTTGCCAGGACCCTGAACAAGATGGGGTTGCATACCTTTGTGCAGATCGCGCGCTGGAAGCCGGAGGATATCGACAAGGTCGCGAAGAAGCTCTATACCGCTCCCGAGCGGATCAAGCGAGACAACTGGATCGCCGAAGCCAAGAAACTCCATGAACAGAAGTACGGTCAGCAACTCTAGCTCGGTATACTCCTCTCCAAATTGTATTCAACAATCAGCCCCCCCTCATGGGCTTTCCATAACGGGTGCTTCTGATGATGACGCGGTGCTGGTTTTCACCTAAAACATCCTATCCGTCCAAGACCCTCTGAAGCCACACGGGAGACAATTTATCAATATATTCAACTGAGTGCACGTGCGGTGATGTTTGGCCTACGCATTGCGGCTGACATATCTCCATTATCCATAGGAAAAGATTCTCGAATTGACTTCCAGCAGCTGGTCTTCCAACTCGTAGTCAATCCACTCCAAGACCGAACGAAATCTAGGCCGTTTACCAAACAACTAATTGATATTGTTAGTGATTGTACAGTGTCAACATCTGAGGAAATTTTTCCGGATGGGAATGAATCCTGGCACCTTTTTCCCACTTATCTGCTAGGTTTTACTGAGGCAACATCAGCCGATCCGTTCAAAGTGGTGAACCATGAAGAGTGCAGCAATTTTAGCAGCTGGAGTTGTTGCCTTTGCTCTCCTTGCCTTTTTCTGTCTTCCTCACCATGCCCCGCCGGCAGCAGTATTGGCAACCCCCATCCCTGCTAATTTTCATGCGCGCGTTGAGTATGGAACACTGATCCTCCGTGGCTCGCTTCCCAGCGAAACCAGTAAGGCTGCCATTATCCATCGAGCCCAAGAACTCTACGGAGCCGCCCCAGGGAGCGTCGTCGATGAGTTAACAGTGGATCCGAGAATGGGACCTGTCGCCTGGGCCGAGAATGTCTCTCTGATCATCCCTGCCCTAGGCCATATGACAGAGCGAGGCGCCATCATCATCGACGGCCGCACGATTGTCGTCAGCGGCCAGGTCGGCGGCAATCGCGCCAAGGCAGCCGTGCTACAAGCTATCGCTCCTTTGACAGAGGCAGGGTTGGAACTTGAAGATCGTATTTTGGGAGGTTCATCCTTAGCGGGTCGCCCCTCAAAAGCTCCCTCATCCACGACTCCATCCCAGAAATCTCCAGCTGCAAAAGCGCCTGTACTGGCGGCATCCCCAAATGTGCCTTCCGCCGCAGGACCACCCAAGAAGGTTCTCTCCCCGAAGACGCCATCTGAGGCAGTGGCTCTCACTCCAAAGATTTCCACACCCACTGCCCCATCTTCGAAGACCTCCTCCTTGGTAGTGGCCCTAGCTCCAAAGGCTCCTCCCTTGCCGGCAACTTCATCAGCGGCAGAGATCTCTCCTGCCTCGCTTCAGAAGAAGTTGAATGAGATCCTCGCTCGTTCGTCCATTGAGTTTGACTCAAAAAGCGCCACGATGACTCCCAGCAGTCTTGCCACACTGGATCAGCTGATTACCGAATTACGCCAGTCCCCTCGCACGGCCATTGAGATCGGTGGGCACACGGATAAGTACGGCGAGCCGGACTACAATATTCAACTCAGCCAGCGTCGTGCCGATGCCGTGCGGCGCTACTT
>DATIQH010000071.1:0-11313 GCA_035471155.1 Nitrospiraceae bacterium
TGGCCTGGTTTAAAAAACAGAAAACAACCGAGCCGGAGCCGCCAAAGCGATCCAAGGTTTCAGAGGGAATGTGGCTCAAGTGCAATCACTGTCGGGAAATTGTCTATCGCAAAGAAGTCGATCGTAACAATAAGGTCTGTCCGAAGTGCGACTACCATTTTCCGATTTCTGTCATGGAGCGCATTACGCTCTTGGTCGACCTGGGGACGTTTAAAGAGTGGGATGCAGAGATCGGTCCTCAAGACCCGCTGAACTTTCAGGACACGAAATCGTACAAGGATCGTGTGAAGGCGCATCAGGCGAAGACCGGCCGCAAAGATGCCATGATGATCGGTGAAGGGATGATGAACGGCCGTCGGGTGGTGCTCTGCGTGTTCGACTTCAGTTTTATGGGCGGAAGCATGGGGTCGGTCGTCGGGGAAAAGATCTGCCGGGCGATCGATCGCGCGCTGGAGGCCAGGTTGCCGGTTATTTTGGTCACGACATCCGGAGGAGCACGGATGCAAGAGGGGATTCTCTCTCTGATGCAGATGGCCAAGACTTCTGCTGCTGTCGCCAAGCTGGGAGAGGCCAAACTCCCGTTTATTTGTCTGTTAGCCGATCCCACGTTCGGAGGCGTGACTGCCAGTGTTGCCATGTTGGGCGATGTGATTCTGGCCGAACCGAAAGCGCTGATTGGTTTCGCCGGTCCACGCGTGATCGAACAGACCATTAAACAGCAGCTACCGGACCAGTTTCAGCGCGCGGAGTTTTTATTGGAGCATGGCATGATCGACATGATCGTAGAGCGCAGACAACTGAAAGAAACCTTAAGCACTCTGGTTGCCCACTTTTAAGCCCGGACCCTCATGAACGTCTACTGCGGCAGCCGATCCTCTCGTCCAGCTAGCCTTTTCTCGCTCGGTCTCCTCGACGGACTCCAGGAAGTACGCCTTCCTCGTCCTCGCGTGCGAGAAGTCTCGGTGTGTTTCGGTCTCGATCGCCTCGTCACGACGTGCATGAAGAACTCTGGCTAGCCTCCTTCCTGCCGAGTACACCATGACCTACTCCTCTGCCGTGGCCTATTTGTATCGTCTGCAAAAGCATGGCATTAAGCTAGGTCTTGAGACGATGAAGGCATTGATGGCGCGCCTCGGTATGCCCCAGACCAAGTATCACGTACTGCACATCGCCGGTACGAATGGAAAGGGCTCTACCGCAGCCATGGCCGCCGCGATGTTGCAGGCGGCAGGATATCGGGTGGGGCTCTATACCTCGCCCCATCTTGTGGAGTTTCGAGAGCGGATACGGGTGAACGGTGAGATGATCGCTGAGTTGCAGGTGGCGGAGTTGACTGAACAGCTTCAGACTCTCTGCCAACCAGACTTGTCGCCGACCTTCTTCGAATATACGACGGCCATGGCCTTTCAGCATTTTGCCGAGTCAGGAGTCGAAGTGGCGGTGGTAGAGGTTGGACTGGGTGGAAGATTCGACGCGACCAACGTGGTGACGCCTGTGGCCTGTGTGGTCACGACGATTTCTCTCGATCATCAGGAGCATCTAGGAAACACATGTTCGGCGATTGCCTTCGAGAAGGCCGGCATTATCAAGCTGGGGGTGCCGGTGGTGGTGGGGCGGCTCGACGATGACGCGTGGCGGACGATCGAACAGGTGGCCAGCGAGCGGCAGGCGGCGGTGTTTCGTCTGAATGAGGATTTTTGTACAGAGGGAGAGGAGCCCCAGCAATTTTCCTATCGCGGGCTGGGTCTGCGCTATGACGGACTGACCTGTGCGCTGGAGGGTCGGCATCAACTCGATAACGCAGCCTGTGCGTTGGCATTGTTGGGAGCGGTGGCTCCTCAAGGGATCGCTGTGACGGCTGAGGCGGTACGCGAAGGGTTGCGTGCCGTCAACTGGGCTGGGCGATTGGAAACGGCCGATCGCCATCCGACGGTTTTCCTGGATGGCGCGCATAACCCCGCTGCCGCAACGGCCTTGGCTGACTTCCTCGCGCGCGCTGACCGATCTCACCCGTCTCGCCCTGTGGTCCTGGTTCTGGGGATGATGCGCGATAAGGATCATCGAGGTTTTGTCGAACCGCTCAGAGGCCTCGTCGATGAGGTGGTGTTGACGCAGGCAGATCTTCCACGCTCTGCCACTGCGCAGGAACTTCGAGCCTCAATCGGAGATCTGTTGCCTCACTCGCATGTCGTACCGTCGCTCAGCGATGCGATGACGTTGGCCCGACAGCTGGCGACTTCGGACGGTCTGGTCTGTGTGACGGGCTCACTCATGCTCGTGGGAGAATGCATGGCGTTGCTCCGTAGCTGTAGGGTTTCGCCGCTTCGGGGCTAATATGGCAGGGATCGCGACGCGGCTGTGGATGTGTTCGATCGGTTGGGTGATGCTGGGGATATTGCTTCCATCGACAGGGGGCGCTGCAGGGACGACGACATCCACCGAGGGCCCTCCTCTCGATATCACGGCAGAACGAATCGAGTATCTACAGGAATCGGAAACGTACGAAGCGGATGGCTCGGTGGTCGTCAACCAAGGCACCTTGCGTTTGACGGCCGATCACATGACCATTCAGGCGTTGCCCGGCATATTGACTGCCACGGGCCATGTTCGACTCACCGATCCCAAAGCTGATCTCGTGACCGAACGGTTGGAGCTTAATGTGAATACTGAGGCTGGGGTGGTCACCCACGGCCGAGTGTATCTCAAGCCCACGAATACCTCGGTGGAGGGCCGGCTTATTCAACGGTTCTCAGAGGACCATTATCGGGTGAAAGAGGGCCGGTTTACAAACTGCGATGCCCAGGCAGGCGAGACGCCGGCCTGGCGATTCAAGTTCAAGGATCTCGACCTGAATGCCGGCGACAATGCGGCGTTTACCGGTGGATGGCTCTGCGTGAACGATGTCCCGGTGATTCCGCTTCCCACGATGACATTTCCGCTCACTAAGCGGCGGACGGGGTTTCTCATTCCCACTATCGGGTATGACAATCGTTTTGGGATGCACCTGCAAGAAAGTTTTTTCTGGGCGATCAATCCGAGCCAGGATCTGACGATCTCTCCGCAATACTACTCGCAACTCGGGTATGGCAGCGATTTTAAGTATCGGTATGTGTTGGACAAACAATCGCGTGGGCAGTGGTTGGTCTCTGCCCTGCGGCAGACAGAATTGCCGGATGTGGCGGGTGTGAACCCGACGGGACAAGATGCCGAGCAGACTCGTCTCTTAGTCAGGGGGGCCCACACACAGCAAATCACGCCGGACTTGCTGCTGAGGGCGAAAGTGAACTATGTCACTGACGCGAGCTATTTTCAGCAATTGAGCAACTCGGGGGCTCTTCGAGCATCTCCCAGCGCCGAATCGAATCTCTTCGCGAACCAACGGCTGGCCTATGGAAACACGTATCTGCTCGGTCAATACCTGCTGCCGTTGCAATCGGGTGGAGTGGATACATTTCAGCGCCTTCCGGAAATCGGTTACAGTCTGCCGGATATCCCGTTGTTCAATTCGCCGATCTTGCTGGGTACGGAAACTAATTTTGTGAACTTTTATCGTGAACAGGGATTTGCCCAGAATCGAATCGATGTGATGCCGGGACTGTCGACCGAAGTCTTGAATTTTGGCCATATCGTGGGTTTCACGCCCCAAGTAAAAGTGCGCGAGGTCTACTACACGCGAGGGGTGCAAAGTTCTGAAAGCCAGCACCGCGAGACTTTTTGGGCTGGACTTGAAGCGAGGTCGAAGGTGAGCCGCCGGTTTGGAACGAGCGAGGGCAATACCTTGCTGCATACCATTGAGCCCAGCGTGATATATGAATATGTTCCGCCGACCGCTCAGGAGCAAATTACTCAGATCGATCAGGTCGACAATCTGCCGAAGAAGAATCTTATGACCTACATGGTCCGTAACAGGCTATTGGAACAAGATGGCAGCAGTGGCTTCAATTGGCTCGACCTCACGCTGGCTCAGAGTTACCAGGTCGGCGCCGTGCAGACGCAGGCACGCGATTTCACGTCCGGCGTGATTCCTCCGTTCGGGACCGTGACACAACCGTTGCAGCCGGCAACCACAGCTGTTGAGGGGAAGAAATTTTCCGATCTCTGGTTGCGGGCCGTGATCGGCAACGCGACGCCTCAGTTCACGACGGCTCAGCTGGAGAGTGCTGCGCTTGGCCAAGGCGTAGGAGGTGTCCTTGGTCAACTGCCTGCCACGAACCAATATCTGACCATCGACGCGTTTTTCGATCCCTACCAATCGTCAGTGAGTCAATTCAACACCGATTTCCGGATCCAGCAGTCCAACTACTGGTATCTCCAAGTGGGCCAACGGTTTACGCACGACGGGAATCGTGTGCAGCGGGGGGACGTGTGGAATCCGATTTCATTCGGTCAGGTTTACGCTCCGACTCCTGAGATTCAATATGTCACGGCGGGAGGGGCATTTCGTACGCCGTGGGGATGGACGGTCGGCGCGAAGGGCTACTACGATGTGAAGGCCGGTCAGAGTCCGGAGTATGACATCGTGGCTCTCTACCAGAACCCTTGCAAGTGTTGGTCGCTTGGACTGTATTATCTTCAGTTCCCCGATCGCGCCCAGTACAATTTTATGCTCAGCTTAACCGGTATCGGCTGGACGGAGAATTATGGAACTGCCGTGCTGAGGAGCATTCTCAGCCCTCTACTCATAGGAGAGCGGGGATTGCCATGGGCGGTGCCGGGAGGCCCATATGGGAGATCACAGTCGGATCTACCGCATCCTGACATAGGAGGGTATGGACGATGAACAGATCGATCGGAGCCTGCCGCGCGTGAGCTCAGTACGCAGAGTGGCAAAGGATGCGTCTGAAAGATAATAAGAGGTAGATAGATGGTAACCCGGCGTGCGCCGAGCGGCTTGGTTGGACAATGGCGATCTCCGGGCAGGCAGATTTGACTCCTTGAAGAGGGCTGGTATACGATGCCTCCCGGTTGAAATTTTTACTGTGGACTCAGCAAGGAGGAATGCGACGTGGCTGGTGATGCATTGAAAGTCGAAGATGCAACGTGGGACGCCGAGGTCATAAAGTCTTCTGAACTTGTGATGGTAGATTTTTGGGCTGTTTGGTGCGGTCCTTGCCAAATGGTCGCTCCGGTCATCGAGGAATTGAGCAAAGAGTACGCAGGAAAGATGAAGGTGCGGAAACTCAATACCGATGAAAATCCTGAAGTCGCAGGCCGCTATCAGGTCATGAGCATCCCGACGATCTTGTTTTTCAAGAACGGACAGGTCGTGGAGAAACTCGTTGGGGCGCGACCGAAGCGGCAGTTCAAGGACATGATCGATTCGCTGCTGGCACAACCAGCCGGTTCAGCCTAGGATTGTAGTTACCGCCGCAATGCTCGCCGAGTTGCGCATTGTCAATTTCGCGCTTATTGAGCAGCTCAGCCTTCAATTTCAGTCTGGGTTTACAGTCCTAACCGGGGAAACTGGGGCCGGTAAATCTCTCCTCATCGATGCGATTGGCTTGTTGGTCGGCGGGCGAGCCTCGACCGATCAGATCCGCTCAGGAGAAGATGAGGCCCAGCTTGAAGCAGCCTTCGTTCTTTCGGACACCCATCCACTTCTCCAACGCCTACGGCTTCAGAAAGTTATCAGTCAGAACGAGTCTGAGCTGATTCTGCGACGGGTGCTCTCCCGATCGGGACGCCACCGAGTGTATGTCAACGGCAACCTGTGCCCCTTACGTGTGCTCGAAGAACTTGGGGGTACCCTCATCGATATCCATGGCCAGCATGAGCAGCAATCTCTGCTGGCTGCCGCCAAACAATTAGACGCCCTCGATGGGTTCGGACGGCTCTATGAGCTTCGCGGGAGATACGAGCAAATCTACGAAGGGTGGAAGGACCTCCAAACACAATTGGACGCATTGCAAAATGACGTCATCGATCGCGCAAGGCGTGAGGATATGTTGAGGTTTCAGGCCCAGGAGATCGAACAAGCCGGTCTGTCGTCCGATGAAGAAGAGCGACTCAGCAGCGAACGGCAGCGACTGGTCCATGCGCATCGACTCAGGGAGTTGGCCCACGAGGCGCATGTCGAATTGCAGGCAGATGAGCAGGCTGTCCTCACTAGGTTGGGGAAGATCGGGCGAACCCTTACAGAGTTAGGCCAGATCGATCCGGCGATGGGTGATTGTGAACAGACTGCGACGGAATCGGCGATCCCCCTTAAAGAACTTGCCCGACGGTTGCGTGACTATGCACAACGGTTGGAGGCTGATCCTGACCGACAGACGGTCGTGGAGGACCGACTCGACCTGATTCAACGCTTAAAGAAAAAATATGGAGGGTCGATTGAGGCAGTCATGGCGACCGGCACACGGGCGCAGGAGGAACTGCGGTTATTGGACAACCATCAAGAGCGAACCGCTGAATTAACCGCGCAGCTCGATGAAGAGGCTCATCGTCTCCGCATGCTGGCACAACAGTTGTCCAAAAAGCGAACTGATGCGGCCAAGCGGATGACGATGTCGGTGGGAGCTGAGCTGGCTGCACTGAAGATGGAGCAGGCAATCTTTCAGGTTGCGGTTTCTATAGATGAGTCGCTTGAAGGACTCGGACCGGCTGGGCGTGATCGAGTGGAGTTCCTTCTCTCAAGCAATCCGGGTGAGCCACCAAGACCGTTAAACCGAGTGGCGTCCGGCGGAGAACTCTCGCGCATCATGCTGGCGCTCAAGACGGTATTGGCGGAGATAGACCAAGTTCCGGTCCTGGTGTTCGACGAAATCGATACGGGAGTCGGTGGGGCGGTCGCTGCGGCCATGGGAACGAGATTGCGCAAGCTTGGATCGTTTCATCAAGTGTTCTGCATTACCCATCTTCCTCAAGTCGCATCCCAAGCTGAGCACCACATGCTTGTGGAAAAGGGGTTGGACAGTCAACGGACATCCACCTCGGTTAGGGTTCTCAAGGGGATGGGGCGAGAAGAAGAAATTGCCAGAATGTTGAGCGGCCCTACCATTACAAAAAAAGTGCGTGAGACGGCAGCGGAACTTATCGCAGGGGCGAAGGGGAAACGGTCTGAGTGAGCGGGGATTACCGATTAGTCCACGGGATGCTCAAAAAGGCCCTCCAGCGCGGCCGCAGCGAGCAAGGAGGCGAGGAGGTACATACCACACTTCGTGTGGGCCGTTCGCCGTTTCAGTTGGTCTTGGCGAACGGAAAAATCCTCCAGTAATTCCGATAACCGAGAGGCTCTGTTCGGTACGTCGAGTCTCTGAGCGATGCGAGAACAAAGCATGGGAAAAGGCGCGTCTAGGCGCGCCGGGGTTGGGTGGGTGAGAACGACGACTTTTTCAGCATCCCGTTAGGAGTCGGATCGGTCGGTCGGCGTAGTCGCCATCGCCATGGCAGGAAGCGATCCCTTGCATTCCTGGACCATGCGCACAAAGAGTTCGGTCAAATTCGGCTCGAAGTGGGTACCTGCATATGCGCGCATCTGTCGGCAGGCATCATCGATCGAGAGGGGCATCCGGCCAGGAAGCTCAGCAGTGAGATGGTCAAACGTCTGTGCTAGACAGACGATGCGAGCCAGTTGTGGAACTCCTTCTTCTTTAAGCCCAAAGGGATACCCTGCACCATCCCATCGTTCATGATGATAGGCAATGATCTGTCCTATCTCAGCTGAAAGTCTCAACGGTAATACGAGTTTTGCACCCTGTTCCGGGTGATGTCGATTACTGACAGCCTCTCCAGTCGCCGTGATTTCATCGTCGGCAAATTGATAGGATTCAGGGCCGATCTTGCCGATGTCGTGGAGGAACGCTCCCAACGCCAGCGATTTCTGCTCTGTGTGAGTTAAGTTAATGCGGTTGGCCAAAAGGGTGGCGTAGAAACTGACTCGGCTGCAGTGGTTGAGCAGCTGGCGATCTTTCGCTTCAAGCAGGTCGGAGAGTAGGGGGAGTAGGTCTGGAAGGGGTTCGGAACTGGGCGCAGGGTCTACTGTCGGCTTCCCGATCGCCTGGTATCCCGCGATCAGTTCCTTCCAGGCTTGCGCGCATTCTGTTTCTGAGCCCCAGAGACCGGTCGATGTCTCGATGAAGTGCCTGAGGAAATCAAGCCGTTGTTTCTTTTCGAGCGTCTGGTTGACGAGGGAAAGCAATTCTGTGACGTTGAAGGGTTTGAGCAGGTAGCCGGCGGCGCCATGGCGGATCCCTTCCATGGCAGACTTTAAGCTGCCGTACCCGGTGATGATAATGACTTCGACGTTGGCGTGGTGATGTTTGATGTCCTGAAGGAGATCGATACCTTGGCGATCTGGGAGTTTTTGGTCGAGTGTGATGAGATCGACCTGATGGGAGTTGAGTACATCGATTGCTGCGCCGGCTGACTCGGCTGCCTGGATATTAAAGAAGGGGCGGAGAATCACTTTCAGAGCATCGCGAGGTCCTGCTTCGTCATCAATCACGAGCAAGGTCGGCTTCTTTTTCACGGGTTCAGATGTCACAGGTAAGCTCATAGGAGTTTGCTACCGCTAAATACGTAGAATTCAAAGCAATTCTTATTCCATTTCAGCTGGTTAGCTCACCTCACTCAAGGGAGAGTGGTGTATGTATACTGAGGCCCATATGTAGTTTTCTCAAACGAAATAGTACGTATATCGACAAGGCGTTCCCATACCAACCGTGCAAAAATGACGCAGTGCGGGGAGATGCTGTGCTATTCCTGCACTACCGCTGGAGATTCAGTGCTGACCTCCTGATCGGGCCGGCCGATTCCCAACGTGTCCATGCGATACTTGAGCATACGGCGGCTGATTCCCAGCAGGTTGGCGGCATGGGTTTGGATGTAGTTCGTTCGTTTAAGGGCATCCAAGATGATTTCTCGTTCGAATTCCATGACAGCTTTTTCGAGCGACAGTCGTCCGGCGAGGGTGTCGTCGCGTAGTGAAGAAGATCGGGAGTCGTTCTTGAGAATGTTCGGCAGATGTTCGGGGGTAATGGCGTCCGATCCCTTGGACCAAATGAATGCCTGCTCGATGATATTCTCCATCTCTCGCACATTGCCTGGCCAGGGATAGCGAGACAGAAGATCGACCGCGTCTTTGGAAAATTCTTGGGGTGGCCGGCTGTCTTCTTCGATTCGTTTGGCCAGAAAATGGTTGGCGAGGAGGGGAACGTCTTCCCCACGCTCGCGGAGCGGGGGCAAATAGAGTGCGATCACGTTGATGCGGTAGTAAAGGTCCTCACGGAATTGGCCTTTACGAACCAGCTCCTCGATATTCTTGTTCGTCGCCGCCACGATGCGCACATCCACCTTGATCGATTGCACTCCACCGACTCTGGTGAATTCTCGTTCCTGCAAGATGCGCAGCAATTTGGCCTGCGTCATAGCGCTGAGGTCGCCGATCTCGTCGAGGAAAAGCGTGCCGTTATTGGCGAGCTCGAATTGCCCGACTCGCCGAGCCGTGGCATCTGTGAACGAGCCTTTCTCATGGCCGAACAGCTCACTCTCAATGAGCGTTTCCGGAATGGCCGCGCAGTTCAGCGCGATGAAGGGGCGCTCGCGCCTGCTGCTATTAAAGTGAAGCGCCTTGGCGACCAGTTCCTTTCCCGTGCCGCTCTCGCCGGTGATCAGGACCGTCGTCCGGCTGTCGGCGACTTGTTCGATCTTGTTGTAGATGTCCTGCATCGAAGGGCTCTTGCCGATCAGATTGTGAAAGGCATAGCGTCGAACGACTTGCGCGCGGAGTTGTTTTACCTCCCGTTGGAGTTCCTGGTTCTTGAGCGCATGTTCGACGACGATGCGGAGCTCTTCCACATCGAAGGGTTTCGAAAGATAGTCGGCCGCGCCGAACTTCATCGCATCGACGGCGGTTTTGACCGATTTTGTTCCCGTCAGCATGATGACCGGCGCGGCGCGGTCCTCGGCGCGTAGGGTTTGGAGGACAGAGAGCCCGTCGGTGCCTGGAAGAATGACGTCTAGGAGGACCAGATGGGGGGCTTCCTTGCGAAACAGCTCAAGGCCTTCCTTCGCGTCGGCGGCTTGGATGACTTCGTAGGCCGGGTCCAGTACCATCTTCAACGAGGCTCGGACCCGCGCCTCGTCATCGATCAACAACACTCGTTTTTTCATACTGCTGTCCATAGGGGTTGATGGTTATGTGGGTAATGCGGGCAGACTCACGGAAAACGTGGTGCCGACACCGACCGAGCTCTTGACTCGGATTTCTCCATGATGTTCTTGAATAATTTGATGGACGATTGTCAAGCCCAGTCCCGTTCCTTCGTGCTCTCCGCTCTCGTGTTTTGTCGTGAAAAACGGGTCGAAAATGTGTTCGAGATTCGTTTCCTGAATTCCCTCGCCGGTGTCCTCGATTTCGATGTGAGCCCAGACGGTGCCTCCCGGTTTCTCGATCTTGCGGGTTTGAACGCGTAACCGCCCACCCGATCCCGCCATTGAGTCCACGGCATTGAGAAGGAGATTGAGCAGGACTTGCTTGATTTGCTGCCGGTCCAGCATGACACGAGGGAGGTCCTCGGCCAATTCCTTTTCAATCTTGATCCCTTGGCTACTCGCCTTGACATCGATGAAATATAAGCATGAGGCGACAATGTCATTGAGGTCTTCGTCCGTCAACTTGGGTTCCATGTATCGGGCGTAATCGAGAATTTCTTGAATGAGCCGTTCGATTCGATACACATCGTCAAGCACCACTTTGCTGAACTCCTGAATAAACTGGGGGTCGTCTTTTCGTTGAGGCGCTAATTGGATAAAGGTTTTTATCGATGTGAGGGGGTTTCTGATTTCATGAGCGAAGCCGCCGGCGATCGTCTCAAGGGATTTCAACCGATCCGTACGCTTAATGAGCGTGTGGGAGCGGCGGAGATCCTCATACAGCACAATGGTATCCAATGCATTTGTGGCGACTTGTGCCAGAGCAGCCAAAACGGACCTAGTCAACGCAATGTCTCCACCGGTAGGCATGGCAGTGCCGAGGGTTGAGAACGCGATGAGACGGCCTTTGATGAGGTGCGGCACGACGTATGAGGCCTGCATAGCTTTCATGGCCGTGCGTGCGCTGTCTCCGGAGGTAGCCTCCTGAAGGCCTTCAGCCGAATCGGCTTCCGTCATGATTCGACTGGTTGCAAGTAGATGGTGAGGCAGAGGATGGTTCATGGTCAACGTGGGCGGAGTACAGGTCGAGGCGATCGGGCCAACCATGCTGACTCGGCGATAGCATTCGTGCTCGCGATCCAGCAGGAATAACGTCCCATGGGTGGTTGTGCTTGCGCGACAGAGCTCCTGAATAATGCGATCTCCGAGCGTCGTCAGGTC
>DATIQH010000072.1:0-6515 GCA_035471155.1 Nitrospiraceae bacterium
GGGCTCGCAGGTAAGGGATCGATGTTCCGCACATCTCCCATGTGCTGTTGATTCACCCGCTTATGCAGGAAACCACGGCTGCTCGTCCTCCACAGTGGTCTGCCATGAAAGATGGATAAATCCGTGAGGCTCAACGGCTGACTCTTCATGACATCTGTCGGACGATGACGGCGTGAAAGACGAATTGCCTAGGTTGTTCGCGGCGTTCGGGTTATACGGTGATCTGGCGTCCGAACAACAGAAGGCCTCCGCCTGCATCCTGGGGCAAGGCGCCGCGTTCGAGGCGAGGACATAGTGGCATGAAGGACTGGCGAACGTACCTGAGCTTCAGCATGAGCCGCAGATCATGTCCGGCTTCATCGTAAACCAGCGAATCACCGGCTTGCGCCTGCTGTTCGAAGGCCCATGCGTTCGTCATGCTGCGCTGGCCCCTTGATGGCGCTGGTAGGAACAAGATGCTTCCTGCTCGACCTCACGAAAGCGGCGTTAGGAAGGCATCTCTTTAACGAACTACAGCGATCGTACGACAACAGAGGTTCCTGCGCGGGCTGCCACAATCCCAATTATGGCGACGCGGACGGCGTGCCCGATATTTGCGGCAGTAGTGGAGCAAGCGGCACGACCGACATGCCGACGATGGTCAATAAAGACCTCAATGTTCTGTCCGTTTCAACCGAGCCGGCAGCCAGGATGCGCGAGAGAAGCGCGAAAGGGAACGCGACCGATGAACATACTGGTCATTGAGGACAACCGGCAGGAGAGGGCCCTGCTGCGAGCAGCGCTCTCCACGATCCCGCACGTCTCCATACGTCGGGTGGAGGAGGCGGATCGGCTGGCCGCCGCAGTCTCATGTCTGATGGCGGAGTGCTTCGACGCCATCCTCCTGGATCTCAACCTGCCCGACAGTGCCGGCCTCGACACGCTCGCCCGCGTGCAAGCGGTGACGTCGGAGGTGCCGATCGTTATCCTGACCGGGATGGATGACGAGCGGCTGGCGATGGAAGGCCTTCGGGCCGGTGCGCAAGACTACCTCGTCAAGGGGCAATATGAGGGGCCGCGGCTCTACCGTGCGCTTCGCCATGCCATGGAGTGGAAACGGCTGGTGACGGAGCTGGAGGCGCGCATCGCCAAGCACACGGCGGAACTGGATGCCGCCAATCACGCCCTGCAACGCGACCTCGCCGAGCGCACGCGCATGAAAGAGGCCGTGCGCGAAAGCGAAGAACGGTTCCGTGCCCTCTACGACGACACCCCGTTCATGTACTTCACGGTGAGTCAAGACGGCACGGTGCTTTCGGTCAACAGCTTTGGGGCCGCACAGTTGGGCTATGCTCAGGAGGAATTGATCGGACGGTCCGTCCTCGAGGTCTTTTACGAGGAAGACAAGGCTGCGGTGGTCCGAAACCTGACGGACGCCTTCAGCCAGCCAGCCCGCCTCGCCCAATGGACACTCCGGAAGGTCAAGAAAGACGGAACGGTGATCTGGGTCAGTGAGACGATTCGCATTGTGCGTGGCGCGGAGGCTCCCGTCGCGCTCGTCGCCTGCAAAGACATCACCGGACGCATGCAGTCCGAGGCGGCGGTGAAATTGTTTCGAGCGTTGCTCGATCAGGCTGAGGACTCCATCGAGATCATTGACCCTGCCACCGGCCGCTTCTTAGACTGCAATGAGAAAAGCTTCTCGATTCTCGGCTATACCAGGCAAGAGCTCCTTTCGTTGACCGTTCCCGATATTGATCCAATCGTCACGGCGCCGATCTTCGCGCAAAATGTGACACAGATACGGGAAAGCGGAACGATGACGTTGGAAACCCTCCATCGTCGAAAAGACGGCTCGACTTTTCCGGTCGAGGTAAAGATTCGTCTGGTCCAGTTTGATCGAGAATACCTCCTGGCCATCGTGCGCGACATCACCGAGCGCAAGCGGGTGGAAGAAGCCCTGCGCTCAAGCGAAGAGCGGCTGCGGCTGGTGCTCGATACTCTTCCTGCAGCGGCGTACACGTGCGACACTGACGGGGTGATCACCTACTTCAACGAAAGTGCGTGCGATCTCTGGGGGTGCACACCAGAACTCGATCACCTCAAGGATCGTTCCTGTGGGTCGCTCAAGTTTTACTGGCCGGATGGCACTCCGATTCGTCAAGATCAGTGTTGTTGGATGGCCATGGAAACGAAAGAGGGACGAACGGTCCACAGCAACGAGATTGTTATTGAACGCCCGGACGGCCACCGCCGATCTGTTCTGGCCTATGCCAATACGTTGCGGGATCACGATCACCACATCGTCGGTACGGTGAACGTTCTCGTAGACATCACCGAGCAGAAACGCCAGAACGAGACAGTCGTCCAACTCCAGCATGCCGTGGATCACGGCATGGAAGGCCTTGCCATTTTGAATGCCGACGGATTGTACACCTATGTGAATCCGGCCTGCGCCGCCTTGTATGGCTTTAAGGTTGAGGAATTGATTGGGCAGTCTTGGAGGGTGCTCTACGGCTCTGAACAGCAAGCCATGATCGAGCAACACCATTTTCCTTTCTTCAGACGTGTCGGATATTGGCGCGGCGAATTGGTTGGCAGAAAGAAGACTGGAGAGCCGTTCGATGTCGAAGTGACATTGCAGCAATTCAGCCGTAGTGAGGGATATAAACCCGACGTCATCTGTACCTGCCGGGACATCACAGAGAGCAAACGAGCCGCCAGGCAAGAAAGGCGGCGCTTCAGTTTGCTCCAAGAGCATCAGGCCGGGCTGCTCGAATTGACTCGAAGCGAGGCCATCATCTCCGGCGACCCTCGCCGAGCGTTTCAGGCCATCACAGAGATGGCTTGCCGCGTCCTGGAAGTTGAGCGCGTCAGCATTTGGCTGTTCCGGGAAGACCGGTCGGTGATTCAACTGGAGGATCTATACGAGGTTGCGAGCGGGGAGCACAGCATGGGGGCTGTTCTCCGGGCCACTCATTACCCATGCTATTTTCAGGCACTGCAGCAGGAAGAGCATGCCATCGCCGCGCACGACGCCAATTCTGATCCCCGCACCTGTGAATTTTCGTCGTCGTACCTGACTCCGCTCGGGATCGGTGCGATGCTCGATGCGCCGATCAGACATAAAGGAAAGACGGTGGGCGTCTTGTGCCATGAATACCTCGGCTCGTGTCGCACATGGACTGCCGATGAAATGACCATTGCCGGATCATTCTCCACGATGGTGACCCTTGCGATGGAGGCCAAGGAGCGCGCTGAAGCGGAGAACTCCATGCGTCAGGCCAAGGAGCGAGCCGAAATTGCGAGCGCCGCCAAAAATGTATTCCTCGCCAGCGTTAGTCACGAGATTCGGACACCGATGAATGCGATTATCGGCATGGCCGATCTGTTATGGGAAACGGATCTGGCCCCCGAGCAACGTAAATATTTGCGCATTTTCCGCCGCGCCGGCGGAAGCCTCTTGAGTCTGATCAACGAGATTCTCGACCTGTCGAAAGTCGAGATCGGCCATCTGGAGCTGGAGTCAACCGACTTTGATTTGAGCGATTTGGTTGAAAAATCTATCGAGATCCTTGCCATGCGGGCCAATGAAAAAGGCCTCGAACTTGCGTGCCACCTTTCGCCCGACGTTCCATGCGCCGTGATCGGAGACGCCAACCGCCTGCACCAGATTCTCATCAATCTCATCAGCAACGCGATCAAATTCACCGAGAGCGGGTCCGTCACGGTGCGGATCATGCTGGATCCGGAACGCCCCACGCCCGGCGCCATTCGATTTTCTATTAGCGATACAGGGATCGGCATCCCTCGCGACAAGCTGGATGTCATTTTTGAACGCTTCACGCAAGTCGACGCCTCAACGACGCGCAAGTACGGGGGAACCGGTTTAGGTCTCGCCATTTCAAGGCGATTAGCCGAGTTGATGAACGGACGAATCTGGGTGGAAAGCACTCTCGGAGAGGGCAGCACGTTTCATTGCTGCGTGCAGCTCGCGGTGCAATCCAGCCCGGCATCCACCCCCAACCATGCGTTGGTCAATCTTCAAGGAGTCAGAATCCTCGTGGTTGATGACCATGCAACCAACTGCCTGATCCTTCGTGAAATCTTGACAGCCTTGGGAGCAGAGGTGATGGGTGCCGCGTCAGGCCGTGAGGCCGTCGTCGAATGGCAACGAGCCGCCGCTTCGGCACGACCCTACGAACTCGTGCTTCTCGACTGTCGCATGCCGGAGATGGATGGGTTCCAGGTTGCGAATGAAATCAGGCAGGCCAGTCCTTCCAAGAGCCCGACGATTGTGATGCTGGCCTCTCGCGATTGGGCCGACGATATCGCCCGCACCTACGACTTGGAGCTGGACGGCTATTTGGTCAAACCCATCAGGAAATCGGATCTGCTCCAGACCATCGGCATCGCCTTCGGCCGTTCCAGGGGCGTCAAACATCCTGTGGATTCAGTCGCAACGGCGCCGGCACCTTCTCTTAAAAGCAGGGCATTGCGGATCTTATTGGTAGAAGATTCCTCAGACAATCAGGTGCTGATCCGTTCCTATTTGCAGCAGACTCCCTACCGCCTCGATGTTGCCGATCACGGCGCCATCGGGTTGGAGCTATTCAAGAACGGCTGCTACGATCTTGTCTTGATGGACATGCAGATGCCGGTGATGGATGGCTATGAGGCTACCAAAGCGATCCGGGCCTGGGAACGGGAGCAAGACCTCCCTCCCATACAGATAATTGCCCTAACCGCTATGGCACGGAAAGAAGACGGGGTCAAGATTCACAAAGCCGGCTGCAATGCCCATATGACCAAACCCATCAAGAAGGACACGCTTTTGGAAGTCCTCCGGGCGTGTAAAGGACGGAATATCGCATGATCATGGGGCCGAACAGAAACGCTGAGCACGTCATCACTGTGCACATCGACCCAGACCTTGAAGAGATCGTTCCCGGATTTCTAGAAAATCGTCGGCGTGACGTGCAGACACTCGAAACCGCATTGCAACAAAGTAACCTGGCACAGATTCGTATGATTGGCCATCGTATGAAGGGGGATGGGGGAGGATACGGGTTCGATGCGATCAGTAGGATGGGAGCTGCCCTGGAGCATGCGGCGGCACGAGAAGATCGGAGCGCGATCCAACGACATACGGCTGAACTCAACGACTTTCTCGATCGGGTTACGGTGGTGTATCGGAGATGAAAGAAGGGGAAAACATGTCGGAGAGAGAAGCTAGATACTGGATGGTTTTATCCGCGCGCAATGATCGGGAAAAATCGCGCGGCACACGCAAGCTTAATTTCTGAAAAGATGACTGGAGGGGTTTATCCGGCGGCATCAATAGAGGAGAGGCGTCGCCTGAAGAGCCGCCGGCACGCGCAAGCGAGGTTTGGTGGAGGGCAGGGGATTGTACCGTCGTTAATCGACGCGCTGGGCGTGACAATTCAAGGGCTTGCGCGGATCGCCTGAGGCAAATTGTCCTGTTGATTATGCGGGATTGCAGCGGCTGGCGGTTGGGCAAAATAAGTTTGGTGGAGGGCACCCGCTACCTGATTTATTTAGGCCCACCATTCTCGTCCCGCTGAGAGCGACGCAGGGTGACCCCAAGCGCGCCAACGCTAAGCAATAATATCTGCCCACTCACGCGATTTCAGCTTCCACCACTCCCACGGCGGCACGGGATGCGGATCAGCCCACAACCCTCTCCGATTACCTACGAGGCCTCTTCCCATCTAATTTGAGCGAATATCCGTCACGCACGATGATCCTGTCTATTGCTGGCCGTGCGTAGACATCGTGATCAGCGGGTGCCTAGAATGACCGATGAGGGATGCCGGAGGTGATTGAATGGTTCCATGTGCCCTGGAACGGATGGACTGCGGCCCTGCTTGGGTGCTGTGGCATTGCTATACTTTCGCGAATTATCTGGGAGCAGCACAAGAAATAAGGTCGCGTCTCACGATCCCCCTTTTGGTGTGATTGTCCTGCTTCTAAGCTGAGGGTCGCTGGTTCGATTCCAGCCAGGCACAACAATCCTCCTTGAACCCGGATTGAACAAGATGAATTCAATTAAAAGAAAATAGCGTTGTAGACTAGCTTCGACTGCGACCAACGATAAGATCCCTTTAGTATCGAGCGATAGAGAACCCTCGGCAATCACTAGGCCGATTGAAGGAAAGAGAATGGCCCTGGAATAGGCTTATTTATTTATGAGGGTTTCAGGTATTGGCTGGCCCGTGACTGCCAATTCGGGGACCGACGCGCCCATTATCTTGTCAACCTGTCCATCCCCATTCAATTGAATGGTCACACGATCGCCGACCGACAGGCTCGGAAACAGGCTCGGAAACAAGTCTAGTTGCTTCACCTCAAGATAGATAGGCTGACCGAGATCAGTTCTGATCATCCCTCTTCCACTCGCCAAATCCAAGGCAGATAATGTGCCCGTTACCTCATATGGTCTCGATGTCTCGGTTTTCTCGCGACTGGAACCTGCACCGTTTGCCAATGTCGGCAGCCATCCTGAAACAAAGATC
>DATIQH010000073.1:0-7811 GCA_035471155.1 Nitrospiraceae bacterium
GTCGGAAGCCTCGCCTCATGGGTGGCTGATTACTCATCGCCTGCTGTGGCAGGCATCGGTGGCAGCTACCTGGCAGGATTTTTCTTTGGCTGGGCATCCCGACGATTTCTGAGAATGGCCGCGTTGATCACCGGCGGATTGTTGGCCTGCATTGCCGTATTGGAAGAGACCGGCTGGATCGATCTCGATTGGACCTCAGTGGAAGCGCAGGTCAGCCACGCTATCGCAGCGGCACACCAGGGTGCTGAAGGACTCAAACACATTCTCTCCGGGTATCTCCCGTCAACCGGGGCAGCAGCGGTCGGAATGTTCTTCGGATTTCGGAAAAAATAGCAAGACGGAGTCAATGCGGTGTGCTGTGGCCAGGCAATGCTTGATACCACCCATTGGCCTGAGCCAATGATACGGGGCAGTCGAACAACTGACTGAGGTTGGCGTCGGTGAGAACGGCGCGTTTGTCCCCATCTTGAAGAATCTTTCCTTGCTTCAGAAGCACGACACGCTCTACTTCCGGCGGAATTTCGTGGATATGGTGCGTCACGAGCAACAGCGTTTTTCCCTTTCGTATATGGGCGCGGACGAGATCCAGATAGTGAAACGTCGCCGTCAGATCGAGTCCGCTCGTCGGTTCGTCGAGCACGAGCGCTGACGGCTCATGCACTAACGCGCGGCCAAGGAGGCACCGCCGCTGCTCGCCCGTAGACATCGCCCCATACCGTCGATCCTTCAACGAACCAGCACCCATCTCTTCCAACATGGCGTCTGCACGGGCGAGCTGCGCATAGCTAAAATCTTGATGAACATAAATTCCGATACTGGCATAAAAACCGGACAGGACCACTTTGAGGCCGGTCACTTGATCCATATACTGATGTTGAAGATCGTGCGACACCATACCCAATCGTTTACGAACATCCCAGACGTTCCACTGTTCTTCGCCAAACAAGCGGATGCGCATCGCATCATTCGGGACCGGATGAACTTCGCCAGCCAGCAATTTCAGGAAGGTAGATTTCCCGGCACCATTGGGTCCGAGGATGGCGACATGTTCACCCTCTTGGAGGAACAACGAGAAGTCCGTGAAGACACAGGTGTCTCCCCGATAGACCGTTACCCGTTCGATCTCGATTAAGGGGCTGCTAGGCTTCATCCGGATCGGAATTGGTCTTGGCAGGACCGGAAGGCTTGAGCGAACGAGACGTTTTCTTGGCTGAAGCAGGGATCTTCGGAGTCTTCGTCGTCACATCGGCGTTCTGTGCGCGATGGAGCAAAGCATGGTCCATCAGCACCAGCGCCATCATGGCTTCGGCAATCGGCGTCGCTCTGATACCGACACATGGATCGTGACGCCCGTTGGTCTCGACAGTCACCGGCTTGCCCTGCTTATCGATGGACCGGCGGGCCACACGGATACTTGACGTCGGCTTAATCCCAATCGTGACGACGATATCCTGACCGGTTGAGATCCCACCGATAATGCCTCCGGCGTGATTCGTCACAAAACCCTCGGGAGTCAGTTCGTCGCCATGCTCCGACCCGGGCTGGATGACTGAACCGAACCCCGCGCCGATTTCCACGGCCTTCACGGCGTTGATGCTCATCATGGCGCCGGCCAAATCGGCATCGAGCTTCGCATATACAGGCCCGCCCCACCCCACCGGCACTGATTCAGCCACCGTGGTGATCTTCGCTCCCACTGAGTCGCCGGATTTCCGAAGCTCATCCATGAACGATTCGAGCTTCGGCACGACCCCGGAGTTTGCAGAGAAGAATGGGTTCTTGTTGACCTCAGCCCAACTCTTAAACGGCGCTTCAAGCGGGCCAAGCTGACTCAGATAACCACGAATTACGACGCCGTATTTTTCCCTGAGCCATTTCCTGGCGATCGCCGCCGCCGCCACTCGCACGGCTGTCTCACGCGCAGACGCGCGCCCGCCGCCGCGATGGTCGCGAATGCCATATTTCTGCCAGTAGGTATAGTCCGCGTGGCCGGGCCGAAAGGTATCGATCAAATTGCCGTAGTCCCTGCTGCGGGCGTCTTCATTTCGGATGAGCAGCGCGATGGGAGTGCCGGTAGTCCTCCCTTCAAAAACACCTGAGAGGATTTCGACGGAATCGGATTCCTGCCGTTGCGTCACATGGCGGGAGGTGCCTGGCTTGCGCCGATCGAGATCGTGCTGGATGTCCTCGACGGAAAGGGCCAGCCCCGGTGGACAGCCATCCACGACACAGCCGATCGCAGGCCCGTGGCTCTCCCCGAATGACGTGATGGTAAAGATGCGACCGAACGTATTGCCAGCCATGGGGCAGAGTCTCCCTATCGCAGGATGTTCAAAAAGGCCGTCCAGCGAGGCCGCAGCGAGCGAAGACCGGAAGCGTACCCTCTGGGGTACGTTGAGGATCTAAGCGATGCGAGAACGAAGCTGGTGGAATTTTTCAACATCCTGCTACTCGACGAGATCGAGCTTGATACGCAATTCCTTTAGTTGATCGGCACTGACAGAAGATGGCGCATCGGTCAGCGGACATTGAGCCCGTTGTGTTTTGGGGAACGCAATCACGTCGCGGATTGAATCCGCCGCCCCCAATAACATAATGAGCCGATCGAGCCCGAAGGCAATCCCGCCATGTGGAGGGGCTCCAAAGTCCAGCGCATCGAGCAAGAACCCGAACTTCGCCTGCGCCTGCTCCTTATTGATGCCCAGCAGGTCGAGAATGCGCAGCTGGATATCGCTCCGATGGTTCCGGATACTCCCGCCGCCTATTTCACTTCCGTTCAGCACCATATCATAGGCCTTCGCCCGAACTTTGAGCGGCTCCGAGTCCAGTAACGCCACATCCTCGTCCATCGGCGCGGCAAAGGGATTGTGCATGAAGATATACCGTTTCTCTTCCGGCGAATAGTCCAGCAAGGGAAACTCGACGACCCACAAAGGTTTCCAGGCAGTCGTATCGATCAGCTTCAGCTCTTCCCCCAGTAACAGTCTGATGCGGCCCAACACATCGTGGACAATAGCGGCCTTGTCGGCGCCGAAGAGGACTAAATCCCCTGGCTTGGCATCGGGAAGGGCCGCTGCGAAGGCCTTCGCATCCAAGAACTTGGCGATCACGGACTCCAACTGCCCCTCTGGAGTGATCTTCAACCAGGCGAGCCCCTTCGCGCCAAAACTCTTCGCCGTCTCACCGAGCGCGTCGATTCTGCTTCGCGGCGTGGTGGCTCCGCCTTTGACGATCAACGCCTTCACGATCCCACCCTTGGTCGCCGCCTCCTTGAATACCTTGAACTCGCTGGCGGCCGCAAATGCAGTGACGTCATGCAGCGGCATGTCGAAGCGCAAATCCGGCTTATCCGATCCGTAGCGGCCCACCGCCTCGGCATAGGTCATACGAGGAAAGGGAGCCGGTAACTGGACGCCGCCCGCGTCACGAAACACTGTGACAATCAACTGCTCCATCAAACTCATGACTTGTTCGCGGTCTACAAAGGACATCTCCGCGTCGATCTGTGTAAATTCCGGCTGCCGGTCGTTGCGCAGATCTTCGTCGCGGAAGCAGCGCGCAATCTGATAGTAGCGATCGACCCCGCTGACCATCAGCACCTGTTTGAAGAGCTGCGGCGACTGAGGCAGCGCAAAGAATTGGCCGGGGTTCACGCGGCTCGGCACCAAATAGTCCCGCGCGCCTTCCGGCGTGCTCTTAGTCAAAATCGGCGTTTCCACTTCAAGGAACCGTTCTGCGTTCAGAAACCCACGGACGGCCTGCATAATGTCGTGCCGGAGGCTCAGGAGCCGCTGCATTTTTGGACGCCGAAGGTCCAGATAGCGGTACTTCAGCCGGATCGACTCCGTGACTTCGGCATCGTCTTCGATCACGAACGGTGGTGTCTTCGACTCGTTCAGAATCTCCACGGCGTCTACGAACACTTCGATCTCGCCCGTAGGCAGGTTGGGATTCTTCGACTCTTCGGGACGGGCCATCACTTGACCCGTCACAGACACGACACATTCGCTCCTCAACGCGTGGGAGGCTTGATGCACCGCTGCATTACGCTCGGCGTTAAACACCACTTGCGTGATCCCTGTTCGATCGCGCAAATCGATGAACATGACCATACCGTGGTCACGCCGCTTTTGAACCCAGCCGTTCAACACGACGGTCTGCCCGACGGCGGCTTTCGTGAGCTCCCCGCACCGATGAGTTCTAACCTTCATATCACCTTCACTTTCTTGGAGCGGGCCCATCCGACCCGACTGATCGGCCTCTTTGGCTTTGGAGCCTTCTGCTCCGTATCTTCTGCTGAGGCCAGCTTCTGTTCTGCAAGCTCGCGCAACGCGTTCGCTTCACGGTCGGTCAGGTACCTGAACTCGCCGGACGCCAGGTCGCCCAACGAGAGCGGACCCATCTTAATACGCGTCAGCTTCAAGACCGGGTGACCGACCGCCTCCATCATCCGCTTCACTTGATGCTGACGCCCTTCGCGAATCGTTATTTCGAGCCAAGAGTTCAGCTTGGCTTTCTTCACCTTCTTCACGATAGCCGGACCGGTCATGCCGTCTTCCAGTTGCACACCCTGTTCTAACTGCCGGATATGGTCGTCTGTCACCACCTGCTTGACCTTGATGAGATAGGTCTTCGGCACATGGTAGCGGGGATGGAGCAGGGTCTGGGCCAAGTCGCCATGATTGGTCAGGAGCATCAACCCTTCGCTGTCGAAATCCAATCGACCGACGGGAAACACCCGAACCGAGATCCCACGGAGGAAGTCCTTCACCGTCGGCCTTCCTCCCGGATCGTCCAACGTCGACATCACATTCTTCGGCTTGTTCAGCAAGAGATAGACGTAGGGCTGGGTGGAACTGATGTGTTTACCATCCACTTTGATGTGGACGCGGTCCGGATCGACCTTGGTGCCGAGTTCCGTCACCACCTTGCCGTTCACCGTCACGCGCCCAGCCGCGATCCACTCCTCGGCCTTCCGCCGTGAAGCCAATCCAGTTCCGGCAATGACTTTTTGTAATCTAACTTCCATAGTGTGTGAAAAGTAAAACGTGAAAGGTGAAACGATTGTCTACATCTCACCTTTGACGTTTCACGTCTAACGGTTTATTCCCATTCAATAGTAGCTGGCGGCTTCGAGCTGATATCGTAGACGACTCGATTCACGCCCTTCACTTCGTTGATGATCCGGTTCGACATCTTGCCCAGCACGTCGTTCGGAATCTTTGCCCAATCAGCCGTCATACCATCCAAACTCGTAACGGCGCGGAGCGCAATGACATGTTCATAGGTCCGCTGATCGCCCATGACACCCACGGTCCTGATCGGCAACAGCACGGCAAGCGATTGCCAAATCTCCCGATACAAACCGGCGGCGCGAATCTCCTGATCGAGGATAGACTCGGCCGCTCTCAAGATGGCGAGTCGCTCCTTGGTGACCGCTCCCAACACCCGGATGGCAAGACCAGGTCCCGGAAAAGGCTGCCGCCAAACAATTTCGTCGGGCAGGCCCAGTTCCTTCCCCAATACACGGACTTCGTCTTTAAATAGCTCGCGCAATGGCTCGATCAATTTCAGCTTCATCCGCGCCGGCAGACCACCCACATTGTGATGTGTCTTGATCGTAGCCGACGGACCCTTGAAGCTCACGCTTTCGATTACATTGGGATACAGCGTGCCTTGGACCAGAAATTTCGCACTCCCCGACTTTTTCTTGGCTTCAGCCTCGAATTGTTCGATGAACTGCTTCCCGATAATTTTCCTTTTACGCTCGGGGTCGATCACTCCTTTGAGCTTGGCAAGGAACGAATCCGACGCATCGATGAGCCGCAGATTCAGATGAAGTTGTTGGGCAAACGTCTGTTTGACTTGCTCTTTCTCTCCGCTGCGAAGCAGCCCGTTGTCGACGAAGATACAGGTCAGCTGGTCGCCGATGGCCCGATGGGTGAGAGCCGCCGCCACCGACGAGTCCACCCCGCCGCTCAAGGCGCAGATCACTCGCTCCTTGCCGACTTGCTCGCGAATCTGCTGCACCGCTGTGTCCACATACGATTGCATCGTCCAAGTCGGCTTGCAGCCGCAAATGTCGTAGACAAAATTGCGAAGCAGCGTCGTCCCTTCCGGTGTATGAACGACTTCCGGATGGAACTGCAGGCAATAGATTCGCCGCTTGTGATCGTCTCGCTTCATCGCCGCAATCGGCGAGTTGGCTGTATGCGCGATGGATCGGAACCCCGGCGGCATCCGCTCGATACGGTCTCCATGCGACATCCACACGACCGTCGATCCCTCTGTACCGATGTCTTTGAACAGATTGCTGCGGTCGTCGATCATGAGGTCAGCCCGGCCATACTCCCGATGCTTGGATTTGGCCACCTCCCCGCCCGAAAGATGCGTCACGAGCTGCATGCCGTAGCAAATGCCGAGAATGGGAATGCCTAGGTCGAAGAGTTCCTTGGGCACCGCCGGCGCCTTCTTCTCATAGACACTGGAGGGGCCGCCCGACAGCACGATGCCTTGCGGACGATAAGCGAGAATCGTCGCTAAGGGAACGGTGCAAGGCAGGATTTGTGAATAGACGTGAGCTTCGCGAATGCGGCGCGCAATCAGCTGGGTGTATTGCGACCCAAAGTCGAGAACAAGGATTCTATTGTGCCAGAGTTCCATGGAATGAGCCTTCAGCGGTCAGCATTCAGCAACCGATCGGATAGAATAACCGCACACATGCTTGTGACAAGATCTGAGCCGAGGTGGGAGCAAATTGTGTCTTGCTGAAAGCTGACGGCTGAGAGCTGATAGCCTTCGATCACTCCCAATCCATCCGGTAGTTCGGCGCTTCCTTCGTGATGATCACATCGTGCACGTGGCTTTCACGGAGACCGGCGACCGTCTGCCGGATAAACGTGGCCTTCTGCTGCAAGTCCGAGATCGTCCTGCACCCGCAATAGCCCATGCCGGACTTCACACCGCCGATCAATTGGTAGATGACGGCCGAGAGTTTTCCCTTGTAAGGCACGCGACCTTCAATGCCCTCCGGAACCAGCTTCTGCACCGGACGCCCGCCTTGCCCGTATCGATCTCCGCCGCCGCGCTCCATCGCGCCGATCGAACCCATGCCGCGGTACACCTTATAGGTCCTGGCTTGATAGAGTTCTGTTTCCCCGGGCGACTCTTCCGTGCCTGCCAAGAGTCCGCCCAGCATGACTGAGGAGGCGCCTGCTGCCAGAGCCTTTGTAATATCGCCTGAATACTTGATCCCGCCGTCTGCAATAATTGGGACTCCGCTGCCAGCGAGGGTTTTTGCGCAATCGGCAATCGCGGTCAGCTGCGGTAACCCGGCACCTGACACGATTCTGGTCGTACAAATGGAGCCAGGCCCCACCCCCACCTTCACAGCATCGACACCGGCTTTGAGGAGGTCCTTTGCCGCCTCGGAGGTGCCGATGTTCCCGGCGATCAGTTCGAGATCCGGATGACGTTTCTTGATCATCTTGACCGTATCCAGCACCGATTGAGAATGCCCATGAGCCGTATCGACCACCACGAGATCCACCCCGGCCTTCTTGAGCCGAGCCACTCGCTCTTCCGTCTCCGGCCCCACACCGACTGCCGCGCCCACGCAGAGGCGGCCATGCCCATCCTTACAGGCATTGGTCTACTCGGAGCAGGTGCTTCAAACGCTGTTACGCACGGAGGCTCCGGTTGCCGTCGTGGTTGATCTGGAGTGGAAGGCCTATTTCGCGCAGCGGTTCACCGATCCGTTCGATGACGCGGAAAGCCTCGTGTTCGATGCTTCCCACGCGATCCGCAGCATC
>DATIQH010000074.1:0-1582 GCA_035471155.1 Nitrospiraceae bacterium
CTTCCGCTACCGTCCTTGCTGGGCTAACAGACGTATGTAGGCCACCACGTCCTGCATTTCCCCATCCGTAAGCTGGCCTCGCCATGAATGCATGGGACTGAAGACGACTCCGTGCTCGATGGTCCGCAACAATTCTTCGTCGGATTTCAGAAAAGAAGAAAAACGATGAAAATTAGCTGGGGCCACCTTGAGGGCTTGCGCATCCGGTCCATCTCCCCAGCCCCCGACACCGTGGCAGGCTTCGCAATGGCGTTGATACACGGCTTTCCCGCGCATGGTATCGGACGGATACTCTTGTGCATGGAGGAAAGGGGCGAACAGGAAACCGATGAGTCCCATGGTCAGGGCGGCTTTCATATTCAGGGAGAAGATTTGCATCACGCCTCCAAAACAGCATGCTCAAAATGACATCCCAGCAAGGCCGCAGGGAACTCGGCGACTGAAGCGTACCCTTGGGGTACGTTGCAGGGAGACGGGCGACTGAGAACGAGGCTGGGGGTCATTTTCAGCATGCTGCTAGCTTTTCTTCGTTGTGTGGGCGATGAACGACGTATAGAGTTGCTGCATCTTGGCGCTGCCGCATTTCGGGCAGGTCACGCGGTTCGTTTCATGTTGCTTAAGCGTCAAGACCACCAACGATTCCTTCCCGCAGTCCAGACAATGGTAGTCATACATTGGCATGGCTATTCCCCGCTCGATGTGAGGCGCGCTTTTCGCGGTATTTGCGAAGTTCGATGGCCAAGGCGTCGAATGATGTTCTGATGGCCTCTTCGAACGTCTTGTCTTCCTTGCGGGCCGTCATGGTCTGGCGCCCGGGGAGCGTGACGACGATGAGCGCCTCGGAGACGTTGGCTGATTTTTTGTGATGCGGATTTTTCGTGAGAGTGACTCGCCCATGGATCAAATCTTGATGCCTTTGTTGGAGGTCTGCCATGCGGGATTCAATCTCAGTTTTCCATCGGGGAGTCATGCCGACGTTTCGACTTTCAATTTCGATTTCCATGCTGTTTCCCTTGCGGCCTCTCTTTGGCGTTGATCGTAGTCCGCCGCTGGTTGATATCAGCAAGCGATGTGCCGCTCTCGATCGGAGGCTTGGTGGCTGATATTTCTCGCTCTTACCCCTCGTCGCACGCTTCTCGCCTCATCGAAATGGCGCATTATTCCTCAGTGGTGTTCCTGACAGTGAAGCTCAATGCGCCAGTGAGAAAACAGGAAAGAGGCACAGGCCAGAGGCAAGAGGGCTGAATTTGAGCAACCTCTTAACGCTCGTTTCTTCATCTTGCACAGGAACGTGACTTGCGAGATTCAGCTGGTATGTTGACGCTGAAAAAGAATTCCCTTGAACAGTATCTCCGGGCTCGCTTCGGTCCCGATGTCGCATTGCTGTCCTACGAGGTGATCGGCAAGGCCAGTTCGAAGGGGGCGCAGAAACGGTATGGCTATGGGACGCCGGTCAAGTTGACCTTCCGTGTTGGCCGCCGCGTAGAGTCGGCCGTGCTTGAAACCATGAAGACGGGCCCTTTCGGTCATGAGCATCCAGCGGACCGGGCCCAGGCAATACTTTGGGATTATGACTCCTATG
>DATIQH010000075.1:0-18292 GCA_035471155.1 Nitrospiraceae bacterium
ATGCGGCGATGAAAACAAAGAAACGCACCCCTATGAATAATGAGGCGATCGCCTGGACCAATCCATTCGCGGCACTGAGGAGGGTACACCCGCCATTGCCTCCGATGGGGCAACCTGACGCCGCCCCGCCAGACAGGTCACCCCCCGCATCCAAGAAAAACCGTGGAAGAGTGGACCTCATTCGCCAAACCGCACATCGCGGCGGCAAGACCGTGACAGTCGTCACAGGTTTCACCGGCGTCGGTCCGACCGAAATAAAAACAATCGCCAAGAATATGCAGAAAGCCTGCGGCGCCGGGGGGACAGTGAAGGAGGGACGAATCGAAATTCAGGGCGACCAGCGTGAGATCGTCGCCCGCATCCTGGCCAATGCCGGTTTTAAACCTGTGTTTGCTGGAGGGTGAGAAGTGGCCCCGTCCTCGCCTGTCGCGTCTTTCCAGCCAGTCTTGCAAGTCGCACTTCCCGCAATTGACTTCCTCAACTGCTCGCGATACAGATTGCGTTATGTATTCCCTTAGCCCGCATTATTTATGACGGTTCGTCGTGAAATCGCTGAGCCGCGTCGTGAGACCTGCACGCGAAACCGTGAGGACCCGAGGCGTACTCGTACAGTACGTTGAGGGTCCGAGGGGCGAGCCCGCAGGCCGACGGCTTGTCGCAACAGCGGATCGGCGATTGCAGCAGAAGCGCTCATGAATAATGCGGGTTAGAGCATCCTCTCGCGCCATCCATCACTGAAAGGCCGCTACCATGAAAAATGTAGAAATGAGCGTTGACGGAACAACCTTGACCATCACGGTCGATCTATCCAAAACGTTCGGACCCTCCGCTTCTGGGAAAACGATCATCATTGCCTCAACAGAGGGAAATGTGACCATTCCAAACCGCGAAGAGAAAGTCGGGCTGAATGTATATAGAAAAAAATGACCCGGGTGGATACATGGGCTGCGGGATATCGAAGCCCAAAACACCACCATCGACGTGCGCGGCTTGTCGCTGACGCACGTCGATGGATCTCGCGAACAGCACTCCGGCCGGAATGGCCGAAGCAACGGTTCTATTAGCCCCTCTTCTTGGCAATCTTGTCGGCGCGCTTTTCCTTCATCGTCTTGACTGGTTTCTTCTTGGTCGATTTCTTCTGTGTCATGCCCTTAGCCATTGAACATCTCCTCTGCTGTGTGAATGAGTAATATCGCACTGCGACACCATCGCCGCCTCCACTTCATACCCCAATTACTGAAAAAATGAAAGCGGTGGCGCCCATCGATTCGTATCCGCATGGAGGACCGCCGGACTGACGCCTAACCGGATATATTGCAGGCAATCTCTCTATAATAGGACTCCAACATGTCCGCACGAGCTGGCTCGACGATGACCACCTGACGCTGATCGAAGGTGTTGGCGCAATAGAGATAGACTCCCTCCTCTGCCTGACCAAGTTCGACATGCAACTGCCGGCCATCTGGTTCCTGATATGTGGCTTCATTGAGGAGATGTTTATCGCGCAGCTGCTCCCAGACACTCTGCGCAGAAGGCCAATGATTCTCATAGAGTGGCGCGTCCCGATCTGTCGAACCTGCTTTCAGATCGGCTCGATCGAACGGACGGCCCTCATCCGGCTCCGGCGATTCATCCCAGTCGAGTAACACACTGCCCGTCTTCTCCACAACATAGAAGGGACCGTCATCCGCCACTTCTTCGACGAGCTGATACCGAATCAGCTCAGGCGCTTCGGCTAGCTGCAAGCCCCTCGTTGCCAATGCGCGCTGGAACGGCACACGACGCGCAAGCTGTCTGGTCTTCTCAAATACGATCATCCGGCCACTCTTAACTAACAACGCACCGAGCCGATCCAGCCGTACACCGATGCCCGTTCGTTGTTCGAACGCGGCTTGCTGCTTCACATCACAGGCACGTTCGAACGTCTGCCAATTGTGACTTGGAATCCCCGGATCCTGCTCGGCCTGCAACAGCGCATGGGTGGCCACAACCAGATCGTACGACCCGTTGAAGTTTCCGGACTCGATGTCCACGCACTCGAATCGGAGATTGCTCAGGCCAAGCTCTTGCGCCTTTTCTCGCGCTCGCGCAATCGACACCGGCGACCGATCGATGCCGACGAACTGCTTTCCAGAATATTGAGCCGCATAAAAGGTTGTCAGAGCTCCGATCCCACAGCCGAAATCGAGGATGCGGCCCGCATCTCCGATGCGAGCTGCCACATGTGAACCGATTTGGCAGTAGTATTCGTAGCGCTGGCTATACAGGACAGGAAGGATCTGCGACCGGGCGGTCTGATCATAGAACGCGATCTCGTCACCGCACTCCCCTCCCCGCTTTCGCTCGATCAAGGCGTTGAGTTCAGCCAGATCTGCAGGGGAAAACAGTGTTTGTTGCCAGGCGAAATAGTCGGCGTCGGTTGTAAACCGCTTGAGGCCCCACCAGGTTAAGTGCGAATGGAGCGATTGCACCAGTGAGTCGTTGGTCATTGATAGCTCTCGACGCATCTGCTCAAAACATTTTCCAGCGAGGCCGCAAGGAGTGCGAACCAGGCGGCGTACGCGGTGAGGGTACGTTGAGTGGTTCGAACGCCTGAGAACGAAGCTGGAGAGCGTTTTCAGCAGGCGCCTACGGCCTCTTGAGCATGATTGCGTCAAAATACGCTTCCGGCACCGGATGCGGATAGCGCAGCTGGCCCGATCCGAACGCAACATACTTTTCGCAGGTCAATTGCTCAAGCCCGATCGGACCCTTGGCATGGAGACGCGAACCACTGAGCCCGATATCGGCGCCCATCCCGTAACTATCGCCGGCATTGAGCCGGGACGATGCATTGACGAATACCGCGCTGGCATCCACTTCACGCGTAAACCGCAAGGCCGACTCATAGCTTGTGGTCGCGATGACGGCGGTCAGACAGGGACCATGCGCGACGATATGCGCCAACGCCTCGTCCAGGTTTGCGACCATTTTGACGGCCAACACGGGCGACTGGAATTGAGTGTGCCAGTCCTCTTCTGTTGCTGGGATAATCGAGGAATGTCCGGTCATCGCCATTTGCCCCATGAGGGCGACGGTCTTGGGGCAGGCTCGCACCTCGATCTTGAACTCTGCCAGCATGCGGTTGACAAGCGGAGGCAAAAACTGCCGCCCGATCACCTGCTCGACAAGCAGCGTATCGAGCGAGTTCGATGCAATAGCTTTCTGAACTTTGGAGTTGATCGCCACGTTCTGGGCCATCGGCAGATCGGTGTCCGCATCCACATACATATGCGTGAGCCCTCCGTCGTAGCAGAGTACAGGCATCTTCGCCTGCTCGATGACGGCTTTCCTGAGTCCGGCCCCGCCTCGCGGGATAATCGCATCCAGGCTTTTGCCAGACCGAATCAGCTCGACCGCCACCTCTTTTTCCGGACGTTCAATGACGATCCATGCGCCGGACGGTGCGTCATTCTGTTCCGCGGCTTCGCGCAGGCCGGTCGCAATAACCTGCTGCGTCAGCATCCACTCCGGCGCGCCACGAAAGACGCAGAGGTTGCCCGACTTGAAACAAAGCGCGATCGATTCCACCATAATGAGCGGGCTCAGTTCCGACACAACGCCGATCACTCCGATCGGAACTCGGACACGGCTGACTTGCAATCCATCCGGTCGTTCCCAACGTGACGTCACTGTACCCACCGGATTGGGCAGATCAGCGATCGTACGGAGACGCTCGACGATCTCCTTGATATCGTCAGATGTCATACGCAGTCGGGCTACGGCGGCCTTCATACGGTCCTTCATAACATCAGCTTCGAAAGACTTCCCTACCGCATCCACATCCTTCTCGTTCGCAGCCAGAATTTTTTCTTCGTCAGCCGCTAATCGATCTGCCATAGCTCGCAAGGCTTTCTCTTTGACAGGGCCAGACAATAGCGCGAGAGATTGTGTTGTTTTACGGCAATCTCTCAATAGCTTATCGATGTAAATCTTAACTGGAACTTCATGCATGTGAACCTCATAAAACGGCCATCGTCGAACCTGCTACATAATTTCGTACTCTTAGTGCAGCACAATGAACCTGGAACTATAGCATGCGATTTTTTCACACGTAAAGCAGTGTACGCGCAGTGCACACGACGAAACACATCTTGGTCGACCTCCCATTAATAAGGCGGAGAAAGACAGGACCCTCCGGTTCTGCACCAGCCACCGAGTATGAGCGCGTTTTGAAGCCACGGCATACGACTACGGCCCATAGTGGCCAGCCCTCCCACGCAAGGAAAAAATTTGCTAGAATGCGCACGGCTCACGATCTTGTGACATGCTCAGGGACATGTGATGATCGACCTTCGCAGCGATACAGTCACGAAACCCACTGACGCCATGCGAAAAGCGATGGCGCGCGCCGAAGTGGGCGATGATGTCTACGGCGAAGATCCCACCGTGAATCGTCTGCAAGAGATGGCGGCTACGATGTTCGGGAAGAAGGCCGCGCTCTTCGTGCCCTCCGGCACAATGGGCAATCAACTCGCTATCCGCCTCCACACACAACCAGGCCAGGAAGTGATCGTCGAAAGCACGGCGCATATTGTCCGATATGAACAGGGCGCCGCCGGGGCGCTGGCAGGCGTCCAGCTCCATTGGGTCGCGGGAAATCGGGGGCTTATCTCACCCGAACAGGTTGAAGCGGCAATCCGCCCAAAGGAACCGCACACGGTTCAAACGGCCCTGATCTGTTTGGAGAACACCCATAACAGCGGCGGTGGAACGATTTATCCTCTGGCGACGATTGAGCGGATTCGCGCCGTGGCGGCCACCCATGGCATCCCCATGCATTTGGACGGTGCACGGCTGTTCAATGCCATCGCAGCCACCACCCTACCGCCAGCCTCCTATGCGCAGCACTTCGATACCCTGTCGGTCTGTCTTTCGAAAGGATTGGGGGCGCCGGTCGGCTCCCTCCTCATAATGAATGATCTAACCCTGCTCGATAAAGCCAAACGGCTACGGCGGATGTATGGCGGCGCGATGCGGCAGTCCGGCATCCTCGCCGCCGCCGGCATCTATGCGCTCGAACACCATATCGGGCGATTGAAAACGGACCATGACCATGCGAAGCGGCTGGCGCGACAACTGCAACAAATCCCAACGGTCAGGGTCAACGCGCAAGACGTCGATACGAACATCATCATCTTCGAGGTGATCGGCCACCGTCTGACTCCACCGACGATCGTCGCAGCATTGAAGAAGGAAGGGCTCTTGATCAATGCCATCGGCGGGAACAGTTTTCGCGCCGTCACGCATTTGGATATCTCCAGTGCCATGACCGAAGTAGCCTGCGAAATTTTTACCCGTGTGTTGATGAACTAGCCAGCAAGAATGCGGCAGGCCTGAGAAGTCTGCTCATTGACACTTCTCGCACTGAAATCTAGAATGCCGAACAGTGGAGCATCAATGCCGTTAGACGTCGTGTCGTTTACACATATCAGCCGAATCCTTGGAGTCACCGACTCGCTCGGACTGAATCGCGAGTGGATTGAAATCCCCCTGTCTCCGGAAAGCCCCGGTGTCGTCCGGCGGTTGACCAATGGCAAGTTGGAAATCGTCGTCGATGCGAACCAACCGTTCGAGGACTGGCTGGAAGCGCTCCCAAAACACATTCAGCTCGTACAGGGAGCCTAAATATGGATAGCCCCGCCGCCCACCCTATCCCAACGTCAGAAGAATTGCAGGCGGAACTCCTGGCGATGCCGGAGCCGCCGGAACAGCCGGACCCGATCGACGAACCGGGGTTCGAAGAACTTGTGGCATTGGCATTGCGCCACGTCCGGGGACGCCGCGGAGGCGATCTCGTGAGCGTCATCCTCGTGGGATCCAGCGTTCGGCGGGCCATTACAGCCCATAGCGACATCGATCTCATCGCGCTCGTGAAAGGACAGGCCGATGGCCATGAAATCGTCCGGGTCGCCGACCGTCTGGCGGATATCCGCTATCGCGGGTATCAAGAGCTTGAGGAAGACATTTCCCACTCGCCTCGCCTCCCCTCTCTCTTAAGGAAGGCCCGTATCCTCTTCGATCACGAGAATATCGGCGCCAAGCTCGTCGAGCGAGCCAGCCAACGGTTCCGGCAAGGACCGCCCCCTGTCAGCATCAATGAGCAGATCCGGATGAAGGCGGAGTGTTTCCATTGGCTGGGGAAGGCGCGAGATCTGGCCGATAAGCCTGCAACTGCCCACTATCTCCTCTCGATATTTTTCGATGACGCCGTCAGCGCGTTTTTTCGGCTACGGGGCTTCTGGCTGACCGCGCCGGGTGACGTGCCGAAATTCATCGCTTCCCGCGATGCAGGGCTGGGTGACCTGGCTGGGCGGTTTCTGACGGCAGCTACCCTGCCGGAACGGCTCAACTTAGGGCGAGATCTGGCCGATACTCTCTTTAAGGACGTACCGAATCCTGCCAGAATCGACTGACAGGATTCCCGGACTAGCTCATTAACTATCGACCGCTGTCGCATGGGGCTTACTCGTTATTCATATTGGCAGATCTGAGGAGACGATCGCTTCCTCTTGGGAAACATGATCTGCACGGTACTGTCCGGCCATGACCGTACCAGAAAGAGTTACTATGGAAATCGGCTTCATCGGACTTGGGAAGATGGGCATGAACATGGTCACCAGGCTGCAGCGTGACCAGCATCGAGTCGTGGTTTACGATCGATCGACCGAACTGATCAAGAAAGCCGAAAGCGTCGGGTGCGCTGGATCTTCTTCGTTAGCCGACCTCATCGGTCAACTCAAGCCTCCGCGTGCTGTCTGGATTATGGTTCCATCAGGCACTCCGACGGAAGAGACGGTTCAGGCTGTGGCGGCACTGCTCCACCCAGGCGACACAATAATTGACGGTGGCAACACCAGGTTTCACGACGATGTTCGACGGGCTGCAGACCTCAAGAAGAAACAGCTTCACTATGTCGATGCCGGAACCAGCGGAGGTATCTGGGGACTCCAGATCGGTTACTGCCTGATGGTCGGCGGTGAAGAGGCACCGGTGAAACGGCTTGCACCGATCTTCACGACACTGGCGCCCGAAGATGGCTGGGCTCACGTCGGCGGAGTCGGCGCCGGGCATTATGTCAAAATGGTGCATAACGGAATCGAATACAGCATGATGCAGGGGTATGCCGAGGGCTTCGAGCTGATGGCGAAGAGCGACTACCAACTCAACCTCGCCAACATCGCAAACCTTTGGATGCACGGGAGCGTCGTCCGCTCCTGGCTCTTGGAATTGGCGGCGGGCGCCTTGAAAGAGGATCCGCGGCTGGAACAGTTGAAAGGCTACGTGCAGGATTCCGGCGAAGGCCGCTGGATGATCGCCGATGCCATCGAGAAGGAGGTGCCGGTCCCGACGCTCACAACGGCATTGTTCACTCGATTTCGATCGCGACAAAGCGAGTCCTTTGCGGAAAAGATGCTGGCCGCGTTGCGGAACGCTTTTGGCGGCCATGCGGTCCGTCGGTGACACCGGAGCCCTATGCCACCCAATAGCCCCCGAATCGATATCAGCCCTTCACAGGAAACGATCCCCCCAGTCGAGTCCTGCACTCTCATTATTTTTGGAGGGTCAGGCGATCTGGCGCGCCGACGTTTGATTCCTGCTCTTTACAATTTGCTCCTCGACGGCCTCCTTCCGTCAAACTACGCAGTGATTGGGTTGGGCCGTACGTCGATGACGGACGAGGAGTTTCGCGCCACGCTTCGTGACGGCGTCGTGACACATTCCCGGCAAGCCTTGGCAGAAGACAAGTGGAAGGACTTCGCGCAACGGCTTTTTTACGTATCGGGGGGAAACGATGCCCCCGACACCTATACGAGACTGAAGTCCCGGGCCGAAGAGATTGAACGGAACCTTCGGTTACCCGGCAACCGGATTTTCTACCTGAGCATCCCTCCCAGCTCATTCGAATCTGTGTGCGAGGGGCTTGAACAAGCCGGATTGGCAACGAAGCCGGGCGCGCGCGCCCCCTATGCTCGCATCATCGTAGAGAAACCGGTCGGCCGCGACTTGGCCTCTGCCCAAGCCATTAACAGCGTAACGGGGCGTGTGTTCGACGAATCGCAGATCTTCCGCATCGATCACTATCTGGGGAAAGAAACCGTTCAGAATCTCATGGTTGTCCGGTTCGCCAACAGCATCTTCGAGCCGATATGGAACCACAAGTACATCGATCATGTGCAGATCACGGTGAGCGAAGCGGAAGGTGTCGGGACGAGGGCCGGCTACTACGAAGAAGCAGGAGCGTTACGCGACATGGTGCAGAACCACATGTTGCAGTTGCTTTGCCTGGTTGCGATGGAGCCTCCCTACTCGCTCGATCCTGACGTGGTGCGCAACGCGAAGATGGAAGTCCTCCGTTGCCTCAGACCCATCACCGATCAGGATGTCGAGCAGGTGACCGTCCGCGCTCAATACAGCGAAGGCACGGCCCATGGCGTTCCCATCCCAGGCTATCGTCGCGAGAAAGGGACCCATCCTGATTCCACGACGGAAACCTTTGTCGCGCTCAAATGTTTCGTGGAAAATTGGCGCTGGGCCGGAGTGCCTTTCTATCTGCGCACCGGGAAAGCGCTCCCTCATCGCGCCAGCGAGGTCGCGGTGCAATTCAAAGACATTCCGCAAATCCTGTTCAACGCCAATGCGCAGCACCCGCAACCGCCGAACGTGTTGGCGCTGCGCATCCAACCAGAGGAAGGACTCTCTCTCCGAATCGTCTCGCGCGTGCCGGGAACTCGCGAGCAAACACATCCGGTGGAAATGGACTTTGAATACAGCGATGTCTTTGGCCGACCTTCGCCCGAAGCCTACGAACGGTTGCTCTTGGACGTGATGGCCGGCGATGCCTCCCGATTCATGCGGCGCGATGCCGTTGAAGCCTCCTGGGCCTGGATCACGGACATTCTAGAAGGCTGGCGGCGGCAAGGGTTGCGGTGGCTACCTGAATATCAGGCGGGAACCTGTGGGCCGGTCGAGGCCAATCGCCTCATCGAAAAGGATGGACGGATCTGGCGGACCTTGTAGCCACTCATGTCATGTCAATTGTAACTGCCTGAAAATCTCCACTCTCGTTCCCAGCCCGCCGATAAACCGCTCGAACACACCCTGGCGATAGAGAGCCAGCGCCGGCAATGAGCGAACCTCCAGCTCCGCTGGAATCAGGAAGTTCTCCTCGACGTTCATTTTCAGGATCAGAACCTTGCCGGTCACATCGAGCTCTAGCTTCTCAAGTTCTCGCGTCAGCGCCCGGCAACTCCCGCATCCAGGTTTCCAGAATTCCACCAGCACCGGCACAGCCGACTGTTCAACCACATGATCGAAGTCTCGATCGGTCACATCGAAGATCATGGATTCATTCCTGAACTCTTGCAATTACCCTTGAAAATATCTGTTCATAAAGCAATTGGGCTAGCAGCCGATAGCCTGCAGTAGTCAAATGCAGCCCGTCGTTGGAGTATTGAGCAGCCAGTTGGCCCGTCGTCGGTTCTACCGTTGCCATAAAGAGATCAATCCAAGGGAGACCTTTGGCGAGCACGTACTCCTGGATGAGGCCGTTCAATGTAGCACGGCGGGACAAATGCTGCCCAATCCAAGCTTCTGCATCAGACCCTCCACCGGCAACATCTACCCGAATGGATGGAATCGTGACCGGAATCGGCACGATCTGCAACGCGAGGGCCGATTCATACATTTTCATCAAATTCTTGATAATCTCAGCTGGCAGCGCATTCCATCCCAAATCATTGGTCCCCCCCAGCAGGACAACATGGCTCGGTTTCTGCTGCAAGACATCGCGCCGAAACCGCAGCACCATCTCTCCTGTGAGTTCACCACAAACCCCACTGACCTGAATCTCCGTTGAACCGCCTAACCACTCCTGCAAGTAGCGCCCGTAGGGCGTCTCTCTCCCCTTTGGATTCTCAGAGGTTGGGGATTGGAATCCTGCCGTCAAGCTATCGCCAAAACAGACAATCACACTACACACTTACCTCATGGCATACGATCTATTACCTGTCCTCTGTATCTCATCATCTCAATCAACGTAGGCTGGATTCTACTGAGTTGCCGCCCGTAGGACAATCGCCTACTCCATGTTTTCAACATTCTGCGCTCATCGAAAACAGATGATTTTCTTGACCAAACCATGAGTTCCCAGTACGAATGACCCTATGCCAGATCTCAAGGTTGCTCAAGACCTGATGGCGGCTGCCATGGCCGCCAAGTCAACGAATGTCGACCCCGAGTTGACCTCAGTAATCCAGCTCCTTAAATCGCTCGACCGGGCATCGAAGAATGTCCGGACCTTCGGTCAGAGTAACAGCGTCGCCAAGAAGTTCTTCGATCAATTCTACACGGAACTTACAACACATTTGTCCCAATACGATGTCCTCACCTTCGTGATCCAACGAGAGGGACTGATCTTCAAAGAGGAGCTTGTCTATCGGTCCCAAACAGGGGAAGCGAGCGAAAACTTCGCCTTCAAACTCTATAGCGACGGCATTCGGGAAATCGCTTTTCATCAGAACATATCGGGTGAAGACATGCTGTTCTTCTTTGATGCCATCTCGGGCACAGTAGGAATGGCAGGCATCGAGGAGGACGACGACATCGTCACCCGCCTATGGGAAAAAAACCTGCCGACGCTGACAATTGTCACTGCCGACGAGGTTATGAAAATCTCTGGGTTCGAGGACGTACTGACCCCCCACGGAAAACCGCCGCATGAGGGCTCGTTGCGTGAAATCCTGGCCGAGGCCAAGGAGAAAGAATCCACAGCAGTGGAAGAAGGCAGGCAACGGAAACCACGTTTCTCTTCCGGTGTAACGGGCTACGAGATTTCTGAGCTGGAACTGGCGATCCTAGCCAATGAGATTGCGGCGGAATCCAGCCGTGACAATGTCCTATACATCCTCGATACGTTGACCGCTATCCTCTCCTCTGAACGGTCTCCAGATCTTCTGAACAAGCTGTTCGAGATTTACGACGGCATGCTCAAATCGCTCATTCAGGAAGGTCGTTGGTCGACAATGGAAGCTGTGCTGGAGGTCCTGTCCAACGCCGACACGGTTCGTCCCGATCTCTCGGAAGAGCACAAGCGAAAAATTCAACAGATCTTCGAGCAACTTGGCGCCCCAGAACTAGTCGGTTTGATCGAGAAGTACCTGAATACGACCGATATGCCTCGTACGGATGGTTTACCGGCCATTTTCCTCATGATGCAACCGACCGCCGCTCCTACCCTCTGCACACTCCTTGGAAATCTCGAACAGCCGTCGCATCAGACTCTTGCCGTCAATGCATTGATAGAACTGGCGAGAAACACTCCCGACCTCATAGCCAAGCACCTAACGGATCGTCGTCCCGCATTCGTTCGAAATCTCCTGATGATCATCACTAGATGGAACAATCCACGGCTCGGAGACAGCGTGGAGAAAATATTGCGGTATCCCGATCCGCTGATCAGGCGTGAAGTCGTCAGAACCCTTGCCGTGCTACGGCCAAGCGGATCGGCGACTAAACTGATCCCCATGCTGAATGATCCCGACGAAGGCGTACGACTTGCGACTCTCAAATCGCTGCTCACAGGCAACTATTCGGCTCCTTTTTCGAACTGGGAACCCCTCATCAACGCTGAAACGTTCGGCGATCGCCCACCAGCAGAACGACGAAATATCTTTCACGCGATGCGCATAACGACCGGTGATGAAGCGGTTCCTTACTGGACCAGCATGTTAACCGAATGGGGATGGACGAATCGAAAGAAACGGGAGGAATTGGCCTTGATGGCCATTGATGCTCTGGGAAAACTCGGCACGCCAGCTGCCGAGGTCGCTCTCGAAACCGGCGCAAAAAAAGGCACGACGGCGGTTAAACAATCCTGTATTACAGCACTAACTGGAATTAGCAAACACCCAAGAACGGCATAGTTTTGCTCGTCCGCACAAGGAATATTCTTCATGGCTGAACCATTGCGCGCTTCCGACCCTATAACTTCTCCAGCTCCAACGGCTCAACCGATCTTGACCCATGAAAAGTCGCTGACCAAGAAGGTCGCCAAAGGCTCAGAAGCGGGCGATATCTACGATCAACAGGTCTTAATGCTGGGTGCCCAACTGGTTACGCAGATCAGTATCCTACTCAAAATGTCCAGGCTCCATGGGCGCACCAACGCAGCACTCGATACTCCTGTTGACACTGCGGTAACGGTGATCAAAACATTGGCCCATGATGAACCGATCTCTATCCGCCTCCAGAACGACTTTCTCTTTTTCGGCCAACGACATCTGAAGATTACTGCGGCGCAGATGCCCGTATTTTCCACAGTGATCGATATGTTGAACCGTTGGAATATCGGCGGGATTTCATTTTCGAACGAAACAGAATCGCAGGACATTCGGGAATTTATCTTCCAGCTTGCAAGCTTCGAAGCATCAACCAGCTCCATCTCGACACTGCAAACCTCGCTCGAACAAAATTCCGTCAAGGGAATTGAACTCGAAGAACGGCGTGTCCTCAGAGGCAAAGCCACGGCAAAAACACGGTATGCGAACGCCGCCTCGGCAGTCGGCAAGCTCGTTCAGGGCTCCCGCGAGAAAGGCAAGATCGGATTCAAGCAGGCCAAGCGCGCGATCCAAGGCATTGTCGACCTTATGATGAACGACGAGGCCTCGTTGTTGGGCCTGACCACATTGCGTTGTCACGATCAATATACCCACAACCATTCCGTCAACGTCTCGTTACTTTCGATGGCCTTGGGTAACCGGGCAGGCTATCCGAAAGTAGAACTGGCCGACCTCGGATTGGCCGCCTTGTTTCACGATTTAGGGAAAACTAATATCCCGATGGAGGTGCTCAACAAGCCCGGCGATTTCACGGATGAGGAGTGGAAGATGATGCGAAATCACCCGACCGAAGGCGTGCTCAGCCTCACCAGCACGCGGAGCATTACCAACTTGCCTGGACGCATGACCGCCGCGGCCTTCGAACATCATATGAACATGGATTTCTCCGGCTATCCCAAGTTGAACGTGGCGTGGAAGCTGTCGCTGACCGGCCGCATTCTTATGATTGCCGACTGCTATGACGCGATGACATCCTCGCGCGTATACCGACGCGAGCCGATATCTCCATCGAAAGTGCTGCGATTTATGTTTGAGAAGGCCGGCAAATCCTTCGACTCCACCTTGATGAAACTCTTCGTGACCTGTGTCGGAATCATCCCGATCGGCAGCCTCGTCATGCTCGACACGAACGAACTAGCCGTTGTGCTGAAACCGGCAGCTGACCCAGCTGATGCCGAGCATCCGTACGTCAAAATCATTACTGACGCGACCGGCAGCGCCATCGAGAACGGACGGGAACTCGACCTTCATGAAAAAGATGAAACCGGAGAGTTCCTCCACAACATTGTCCGCTTGATCGACAACACTGAATACAAGTTCGACACCAGCCGATACTTCGTCTAGCCTCCGCACACTCCGGTCCCTTGACAGGATCTGCCCCCCCAGTTATTCTCGCAACGGTTACACTGCTGCATTAATTTTCAACAAGGAGCGCGTGTTATGCGTAGAACGAGAATTTTCGTGGGGCGAACCGCCCTTTCCCTGATCGCGGCAGGCTTACTATGGTTCGCCGCTCTTCCTGCTGCGCAGGCTAGCGAAGCCTTCAAGATGGGCGTCGTCGATCCTCAAGCTGTCTTAGAGAAATCGAAAGCAGGCAAAAAAGCCTTGGATGGCCTCAAAGAATACGTCGCCACCAGGCAGAAGTTGCTGTCCGGTGATGAAGAGGAACTGCGGAACACAGAAAAGACGCTCAAGGAGCAAATTGCGAAATTAAGCGATACCGAAAAGAAAGAGAAAGAAGCTCAGTTCCGCACCAAGGTCCAGGAGTATCAGAAACGCGCGCAGGAGTTTAATCAGGAACTGCAGGGAAAGCAGAAGGAATTGGTCGATGAATATATGAAGAAAATTTCCTCAGCCACGAAGGCCGTGGCGGAAAAAGGCGGTTTTGCCCTTGTCGTCGATAGGGGCAGCGAACAAACAGTCAAAATTGTGATTTATAATAAAGACACCATTGATCTCACCGATCAGGTGATCAAGGAGTTCGACCGAGTCAACAGTAAGTAACCTTTCCGGGCGTGCAGATGCTTGAACTCGTCATCAGACGCAAGGGACCTCGATCTCTTCGAGGTCCCACTTCAGGACTCCATCGGATAGCCCGCATCCCGCCAGCCTTTGATTCCCCCATCCATCGACACCACATTCGTATAGCCCATCTGCTGAAGCGCATCCGCCGCTAAGATCGATCGGTAGCCGCCCCCGCAATACAACAGAATGGCCTCCTCCTTATCTGGAATGAACGTTTCCACATCACGTTCGATAATCCCCTTTCCCAGATGACGAGCGCCCTTTGCATGATCCTTCGCAAACTCGTGGTCCTCACGCACATCAAGGAAGTGCAGCGCCTCACCCCGATCGAGCCTCGCCTTAGCCTGCGCCACTGAACATTCCTTGACCCTTGCTCGTGCCGCATCGACCAGTTTGAGAAACCCTGGATTATGTTTCATCGTCGCTCCTTTCCCTGTCCTGCCTCAAAATAAAACCGTTTGTTCGCCGGCCGGCCTGCGAAAGGTAGTGAGAACCGGTTCAGCGCACGACATCGATAGCCCTGCCTTACGTCGAGCGACCTCGAACAACTGTTCGATCATGGCCCAGTAGGGACCTGTGCCATGGTGGCGCGCCCCTGAGCTGATCGCTCCACCGCGCACATCCCGAATCCGGCTTGTCATCTTGCCGATTCGATCTGGAAACGCCGCAGCCATCCGCTCCATGAACAACGGCTCCACTGAGCCTGATAGACGCAGCAGCGTCGCCATCGCCTCGACCGCCCCTGCTTGTTTCGCTCGGGCCAACAGATCAGGAATATCCTCATCGTTGAGACCGGGAATGATCGGAGACAGCGAGATACCAGTGGGAATCCCGGCGCTTGCCAAAGCTGCCATGGCCTCGAAGCGTTTACGACTGGACGGCGCATGAGGTTCGACCTTGCGGGCTACCTCATCGTCTGAAAACGGAATGCTGAAATACACGTGAACCGAGGCCTCCTGCTGCAACCGACGCAGTACATCAAGATCTCGCAGCACCAACAGCCCTTTCGTGATGATCCCGACCGGATTTCGATACTCGGCACAAACCTCCAGACAAGCCCGCGTCAATTCCAGCGAAGCTTCCAACGGCTGGTAGCAGTCGGTGTTCCCGGAGAACAGGATCAGTTCGCCCTTCCACGAAGACTTCTCGAACGTCCGGCGAAGCAACGCCGCGGCCTCAGGCTTCACGATGATCTTGGACTCAAAGTCAGTCCCGGCGCCGAATCCCCAGTACTCATGCGTGGGTCTCGCGTAACAATAGGCGCAGGCATGGAAGCAGCCACGATAGGGGTTCAGACTCCATCGAAACGGCAAATCGGGACTCTCGTTCCGACTAAGTATGTCACGGGTCGCATCTTCAAACATTTGCAACCGCACATGGGGAGCAGGCTCCAGGAGATCCCGGTGCTGTGACTCAAACGGATTAGGCGGATTCATCACCGTGCGCATCGCGATATGTTCCGCAATCCACTCGCTTCTGTCAACGGGACACGCCATGCATGTCAGATAGAAATATCACGCCCCGATTGATTGACTAACCCCTATCTCGATGCTAGATTCCAGCCGCTTTCTGGGACATGTGATTATGTATGATCTCCGCGCGCTTCGCGATAATTTCGACGCCATTCGGGAACAGCTTGGCCGCCGTGGCGCCGACGTCCCATGGGATAGACTTCGCACGCTCATCGAGCAACGCCGGACCTTGACCAATCAGGTCGAGCAACTTCGCCATGAACTGAAGAAAGGATCGGATGAAGTTGCCAAGTTAAAGCGAGAGAACCAGTCGGCGGATGCCTCCATGACAGCCATGAAAGACGTCGGCGAGCGGATCAAAACAATCGAAGACGAACTACGGGCTATTGAAGAGACCCTGACTGACCTGAATCTCCGTATCCCGAATCTTCCACATGCGTCGGTGCCGGCAGGAAAAGACGCGGACGACAACAAGGAAGCCCGGCGGTGGGGACCTCTTCCCGCATTGCGCGCACCGGCCAAGAGCCATTGGGAAATCGGCGAAGCCCTCGGCATTCTGGATTTCGACCGGGCGGCGAAAATAGCCGGCGCACGATTTGCGGTTCTGACGGGTGCCGGCGCACGACTCGAACGGGCCCTCATCAACTATATGCTCGACCTTCACACGACACAGCACGGCTATCGGGAAGTCCTGCCGCCATTCCTGGTCAATCGATCGAGCATGACCGCGACCGGCCAGTTACCCAAGTTCGAAGAAGATCTCTTTCGCCTGCGCGACGAGGACTATTTCTTGATCCCAACAGCAGAAGTGCCGGTGACGAATCTCCACCGTGACGAGACACTCACCGAGAGTGCGCTGCCGATCAGATACACGGCCTATACTCCCTGTTTTCGCCGCGAAGCAGGGTCCTATGGAAAAGACACCAGAGGGCTCATTCGCCTCCACCAATTCAACAAAGTCGAGTTGGTATCGTTTGCAAAACCTGACCAGTCGTATGAGGAACTGGAACGGTTGACCGGCCATGCCGAAGCGATCTTGCAGGGCTTAGGTCTTCATTATCGAGTCGTCACCCTCTGCACCGGCGATATGGGATTCTCCGCGGCAAAGACTTACGACATCGAAGTGTGGCTCCCTTCTCAAAGCCACTATCGCGAGATCTCCTCCTGCAGCAACTTTGAAGGGTTTCAGGCTAGACGAGCCGGCATTCGGTATAAGGACGCATCGGGAAAGAAGGGGCAGAGAACAGAGTTTGTTCATACCCTCAATGGTTCTGGACTGGCCGTCGGCCGCACGCTCGTGGCCATCCTCGAAAATTACCAGCAACCGGACGGGAGTGTCACGATACCGGACGTATTGCGGCATTACATGGGTGGGATGGAACGGATCAAGAAAGAATGAGATACTTAAAAATATTGTACCGCCCCACGAGCGCTGGTACCGGCGCGGGTCTGGTCAAGCAAAGGATGGAGGGGTGACGGAGTGGCCGAACGTGCCAGTCTTGAAAACTGGAGACCTCGCAAGGGGTCCGCGAGTTCAAATCTCGCCCCCTCCGCCATATTTTCCCGCGTAAATGGAGGTATTGGGGCTGGAACTGTGGCTGAAATGTGGCTAAAGTCTGTGACGGTCCCACACGGCTGCATATTTTTCCTCAATGACTCTTCTTGGACAGCAAGCTTCTTGAGTCCTTCCGTCAGATCGGCCTCACAAACAATCGCATAGCGTCGATAGACGGCTTCCGTCTTGTGACCCGTCAACTTCATTGCCACTGAACGCGGCACCCCAGCCCGTTCAAGATTCCGAACAGCGGTACGGCGGAAGTCATGGGGAATGCGTGTCGGTACCCCTGCCCGTTTGCACGCTTCCTTCCATCGATGGTAGAGAGCCTTCGGATGTATCGGCTTGATTGTGCCTTTATCGTTCCAGTGGAACACAGTGGGAATTGTCCGGCCTGTCTCTATCTCCAAGGAAAGAGTTTTCTCCCATTGAGACCGCAGCAGGTATGCCAATTCAGGCAATACGCCAAAGGGAAACATGCGGCCTTCATCGTTCTTTGTAGTTCCTGGCTCAAGACGGACGGTCCCTGCAGTAAAATCCACTTGCGTCCATCGCAACGTGAGAATTTCACTGGGGACACGCCAACCGGTCAGACACGCGAAGGTGATAGGCCCCTTGAAGGCTTCGGGCAAGTGCGACCGTAGCGCCTCAAAGTCGGCTCGCTCAAAGAATCCGCTACGGACGTTTTGAACGGCAATTTGAGGGAATGGAGGGCACACTGCCCTTCCTGCCCGTTCAGCCAACCGAAACGCTTTGTGAAGGTGCGTCAATTCGAGCTTCACAGTAGCGGGAGCGATCCCAGCGGCCATCCGATCACTTACATATCGGTTTAACCGGTCTAGTGTGAGGTCGCAAGCCCGTGCATGCCCGAAAACAGGCTCCAGCGCCTTGATAGAAGTATTGAGCCGCCTTATCGATCGACGTTGATTGACAGCATAATCATCACGAATTATCTGCACCAGTTCTGCAAACGTGGTCTTTTCAAAATCGGGCCCGCGTAACTGCCCCTTCCCCATCTCAGCCATGCGCCGTCGTAACAACTTCACGGCATCCATGCGTACCGTGGAAACAGAAGTTTCACG
>DATIQH010000076.1:0-5507 GCA_035471155.1 Nitrospiraceae bacterium
AGGCGGACGATATGCAACCGGGACTGTCCCGACGCATGCAGCATCGTGGCGACCATCGCCCACGACCATGGCGAGGGCGAGCGCGTCACGCGGCTCCGCGGCGGGCGGCAGACACAACTCCAATGAATGCCGACCAAGTCGTTGCGCGCTGGGAAGATATCAAACGCACAGAACGCCAGGCCTCAGGCAGGCCGGACTCGGCGCTCGACGGTGTGCCGCGGACATTGCCGGCCCTCTTGAGGGCCTATCAACTTCAGGCGCGCGCCTCGCGCGTCGGTTTCGATTGGACCCACGACGCGGCAGGTTTCGATCAGGTGCTCGGCAAGATCGAAGAAGAAATTCAAGAGCTCCGTGTCGCGCTTCGCCCCTCCGCATCGAACCAAACGGAACACGATGCCGGCGCCGCAACAGCCCGACAAGCGCAGATCGTCGCGGAGTTCGGCGACGTGCTGTTTTCACTCGTGAATCTCGCCCGTTTTATCAAGGTGAACCCGGAGGACGCTCTGCGCCAAGCCGCCAACCGATTCGTTGAACGATTCCATTTTATCGAAGCGCAAGCGACCGCGTCCGGCCGTGCGGTTGGAGACCTCTCCTTTGCAGAAATGGATCGATTGTGGAACGAAGCCAAGAAGCAGAATCCAGCCACCGTCATTGAGGAACACCGTCATGAGCAATGAGCCCAATCCCTACCAGGAAGGCAAGCGCGCCGGAATTCATCCCCTCATTGTGGTGTTCGTCGTCTTGATCGGGCTCTGGCTGTTTGTGTTTCTCATCGTGCCCAGCTCGAAGAACAAACAAGCCGCCGGGACGGAGGGACCGGCTGGACCGATCATCGAAGATCCTGAAGCGGCGCCGGTGCTCTTCAAAGTCCGGGCAGTCGTCGCGGACATGAATGCCATCAGCCTCACTGTTCCTCCGGAAGCGACTGACAGCCAAGTCGCCGGGCTCTTGAAGCGGTTTAAAAGCGATCGGCTTGCCGGGACCTTGACCGATCTCCTGCCTCCTACCACCCCCGGCCACAAACTGGGTGATCACGCCGTCGCCGACATCTACATTGTGTCCGATGCCCAGTATGCTCAGGCTGATGTGATTCGCATCCTGACCCGCGGCGCGCATGCGCCGGGCAATCTGTACCCCCAAGCCGTTCCCTTCGAAGTGGCGATGGAAGCCATTCGCGGGCACTATCGCATCGATCTCAACGACACCGGCAATCCCGACAGCGCCTCCCTTGGTTTTGCCGACGAGTCGGGGGTGCACTCGAAGAACTATCGAAAAGTCTTTTAACAGGCTGCTGAAAAAGGGGGCGGGGTAGCCTGGCCGTCCTCCTGCTCGCGGAACGCGCACGATAAGAATGTGCTCGTTCGACGCGCGCAATCGAGGATCGACCAGGCTACCCTTGAAAGTGAAATAGGGGGATTGGAATGACGCGCGCAGATGGGATCATCCCAGCCACCCCTTATAGAAGTGATTGTTCGCTGCGGCCTTGCTTGAGATAAGGTGCGTCTTGGTGCGTCAGGGTTGGCGCGGGTGAGAAGGTCGCCTTTTTGAGCAGCCTGCCGCAGTGCAACCGCGCGAGACAGGTCGCACGAGATGAGGACCCAATCCGTCCATGTCGCGCCTTTCTCGCTTGTCTCGCGCGTCACGCAGTTGCAACTCACCTACAGCCCCACCAACGTTTTGATTTCTGCCCGCAACGTTTCCCTCTGTTCAGCTGCCCAGGCGTCGAGTCGCGGGAACAGATGAGCCAGGGGACCTGTGAATGGGGCCACGACGGTATCGCGACGTTCCGACAACATGCCCTCTGTGTCGGCGATGTGGAGTTTTTCGTTCGCGATATGCCGTGACAGGAATTTCGAAATCATGAGTTGCTGGCCTGGTGTCCCTGCGATGGCTCCAAGTATCTTCGCGCGCAGCACATCCAATTCTTCCGGAATGGCCACCTTCACTCGTATCGCTTGAGCGGTCGGCCAGGACACCCGTTGGATCGAATAGTCATAGGAGAACACCTGTTCGCGAGGTTCGCGGTAGGGACCAGTCACATCGGTAATTTTCATCCGGTTATCCATGCAATCTCCAGTCAGCTGCGGAAAAACTCAGTTTATACGCGAGCACCTGTTGAGTCTTGTATAGCGATACCATGTGAACATAACCGCAGGATGCTCAAAAAGGCCGGACTTCTCACCCGCGCCAACCCTGGCGCGCCGAGACGCGCCTTTTCCCAAACAAGGCCGCAGCGAACAATCACTTCTATAAGGGGTGGCTGGGATGATCCCAACTGCGCGCGTCCAACAAGGGGAGTCCGCGACCGCGCGTTGCGCGAGCACGGGGATCGTCCCAGCCACCCCGCCCTCTTTTTCAGCATCCTGCTAGGAGCGTTCTCCAGAGAGATAGCGTATGACCCGTTCGGCCGCAACCGCCCCGTCACGGATACAGTCAGGGATGCCGACACCGCGATAACCGGCGCCGGTCAGGATCAGTCCTCCATAGCGACTGAGTGCCGCCTCAATCTGGTTCAGCCGTTCGAGGTGTCCCAGTGTGTATTGCGGCATAGCCCTTATCCAGCGGTTCACTTCCACAAACCCAGGCTCTGCGGTCACACCACACATGCTGGCCAATTCAGCCTTGACCCGCACCACTAATGCCTGGTCATCCAATTCAAGAATGGCCTCTCGTCCGACTCCTCCGACATAGCAACGCACCAGCAGTTGATCCTGCGGCGCGCGGTGCGGCCACTTGAGGGATGTCCAGGTTGCCGCAATGAGGTCGCGTCCTTCTGCTCGCGGGACAATAAAACCGAAGCCTTCAGCTGAGCCGGACATTTCCGCCCGCGGATAGGCCATGGCGATCGTCGCCGTCGAAGCATAGGGAATTAATTCCAATAGTCCGGCAGCAATGGGCGTGAGGGGACGAACCAGTTCCGCCGATACATAGGCCGGTGTCGCCAGCACGAGACTGTCCACAGATAAGGCTGAGCCGTCGCTGAGAATAACATCGTACATCCAGCGACCGAGCTGATGGGATCTTACGCGTAAGGCATCGACGACACAGCGTCCCTTGAGTACGGCACCTTGGTCCGTCAATCGACGGACGAGGGCGTCGACCAAATCCGATAGTCCGTTCTTCAGGCTGACAAACATCGTGCGCTTCGGGCCGGAGTGCGTGGCGGGAGAATCCGCCTTTCGGGATGCCATCATCCCGCGAATTACGCTCCCATACTGTTGTTCCAATTCGACGAATCGTGGGAAGGTTGCCTGCACGCTCATCTGTTCCGCATCTCCTGCATAGATGCCGGCCATCAAGGGCTCCAACATCCGCTCGAATGCTTGCCGGCCTAAGCGCCGCCGGAAGAACGATGCTAACGATTCATCTTCCTGCGACCGTTTTACCGGCAGGGTCAAATCCATGCCCATCCGCGCGAGCCCCGCCCAACTCAAGAGGCCGCTTCGGAGAAAGGGCCCTAGCTGATTGGGGGTAATGACGACGAGTCCCTCTGGAAGTTCATGCAGACGGCCATGTGAATAGACGCAGGCTCTCTTGCCGGTCTCGTTGGTGTTGATAAGTTGATCGGTCAGCCCCAATTTGTCGCAGAGTTCGAGGCCGGCCGGCTTCTGAGACAGAAAAGAATCGGGTCCCGCCTCTGTCACGAGATCGCCGACCCGATGGGTGACGATCTTACCTCCCCAGTCGGGAGCGGCATCGACGAGCGTACAGCGGATCGGGATACCGGCGGCAGCAGCCCGTTCCTGAATGGCATAGGCAGTCGAGAGACCTGAGATCCCTCCACCGATGACGGCGACGGTGCGGAAGTTGCTCACGACGTAGGACAGAGAGAGGATTCGTGCGTAGCGAGCACAGAAACCAACATGCCGGGGAGCTCAATCGAATTATTCAACATACGCCATACGTGTGTGGCACTAGCCCGCATGATTCATGACGGTTCGTTGCGAAATCGCGCAGTCGCGTCGCGAGACAGGCACGCGGAGCCGTGAGAGCCCGAGGCGTACTTGAACAGTACGTCGAGGGAGCGAACGGCGAGCATGTCTGCCGAAGGCTTGTCGTAGCAGCGAATCCGCGATTGCAGCAGAAGTGCTCATGAATCATGCGGGCTAGCGTTGACTCAGCTTATGCACCATGTCGATGGTGGCGGCCACATGTTCGATCGGCGTCGTCGGCAAGATCCCATGGCCCAGGTTAAAGATATGCCCCGGGCGACCGCCGGCCCGGCGCAGAATATCTTCTACGCGCCGTTCGATTTCATGCAAGGGGGCAAACAACGTGAGGGGGTCGAGATTCCCCTGTACCGCCACGTCATGTCCCACAGTCGCCCAGGCCTCGTCGAGATGAATGCGCCAGTCGACACCGATGACATCGCCGCCCGCTTCTCGCATCTGACGCAGCATCGCCGAAGTGCCGGTGCCGAAATGAATCATCGGCACGCCTTCCCGCTTCAATCCCTCAAAAATCAATTGGACATGCGGCATCACATATTCGACATAATCGCCGACTGAGAGGCATCCCACCCAGCTGTCGAACAATTGAATCGCCTGCGCGCCGGCCTTGATCTGCCGCCGTAGATAGCCGGTGATGACCCGCGCGAACTTGTCCATGAGTTGGTGCCAGGCCTTCGGTTCGCTGTACATCAATTGTTTGGTGAGGAGATAGTTTCGCGAGCTACCACCCTCGATCGCATAACTGGCGAGTGTGAACGGCGCTCCGGCAAATCCTATCAGCGGGACCTTCCCGTTCAGGGCGCGCCGAGCTTGACGGATGGCTTCGGCCACATAGTCGAGTTCACCACCGTCGATGATGTTGAGTCGTTCAACGTCCGCCTGGTCCCGCACCGGGTTGTGGATGACCGGTCCTTCGCCTGCCGCGAACTCCAGACGGAGTCCCATCGGTTCAAGCGGCAACAGGATGTCGGCAAAAATGATGGCGGCATCGAGCGGAAAACGATCGATCGGCTGAAGCGTGACCTGCGCCGCCAGCTCTGGCGTCTTGCACAGTTCGAGGATCGAATGCTTTGCGCGGAGGGCACGATACTCTGCCATATACCGCCCTGCCTGGCGCATGAACCAGACTGGCGTGCAATCGACCGGCTCACGCCGGCAGGCTTTTAGGAAGCGCTCGTTTTTCATGTCGGCATTCTAGAGACGAGGGGGCGAGGGTGTCAATTCACAATGGGGCGGATGCACACCGATGTGCAATTGTGACGTGGTATCTGTGTGAGCAGTCGCCAGTTCCTCTGGGTTCAGCAGGATGAAACGGAACATCTATGTGTGGGAAAAGCCCCGGTTGACAGGGTGCGAAGCTCTCTACTAGACTGCCAACTTCTGCTGGAAGCCTGTGGTCAATGCGGTTAACGAGGAAGACAGGGAGGCCCGAATCCGGATGGCGAAAAAAACGGCAAGTGAATCAGACGAAACACGACTGAAAAAGAAGGTGACGGCGAAATTAACCGACCAGAAGACCCCCAAAGAGGACAAAGCTCTCCGTTCGTTGAGGAAACG
>DATIQH010000077.1:0-2297 GCA_035471155.1 Nitrospiraceae bacterium
CCTCGATTAGCGTATCAAAGACTACACAATAGCTTCCGCTGCTGACCAGTGGTGCATAGGCCTCTAATTCGGCGAGCACGTGCCGGTGCGTATGGTTCGAATCGAGGCATACCATTACCCGCCGCTTCCCCCTAGCCATCGCGGTGGCCGCGGCGATCGTTTCATTAGCGAGGCTGCTGCCCTCGGCGAGGCGAATGCGTCTTGACATTGGGTGTGCCTCGATGGCGGCCCTGTTATGCGCCCGAATCTCAACGTCGATACCCAGAATCTCGCCATCGGCACTGCCTCCACAGATCGCGGCCAGCTCAAGCATCGAAGCGTAAAACACCAGCGACCCCCCGTGTGCCACGCCGGTTTCAATGATCAAATCCGGCTTTACGCTCCAGATAATCTCCTGCATCGCCACAATATCCTGCGGATACTGAATGATTGGCCTGCCGAGCCAGGCGAAGTTGTATGTGTACTTGTGCCTGTTGGCATCGTTGGACCAACGACGGGACAAAGCTTGCAGCGCCGCATCTTCTCCAAGTCCGGCAATGTTGCGCGCAACTTCATCCTCGAAGAGTTTCGAGGGATTCATGATCATCCTTGTCGACTAAGGCCGAGCAATATGGGCTAGCGTTCAACGCAGGCGTAAATAATGTTGCAATCCTCGGGTCGCTCACGTCCAATCTCGTAGCACGCACGGCAGAATTCCGATCTCCAGTCCTTCTGCTCACCTCCAACGCGCCCCCATCCGAAACCCCCTTCTTCCCAGAGGCCGTTCTTGAGGAACCAGTCCATCTGCGGGGTAGACAACATCTTGTAGAAGACGCCCCCTGTCGCTACCGATCTCAGGCCCGCCTTCGAAATGTCAGCACACAGCGACACCAGGGAATACGAGCGGCGGTGACCTGCAACCTGGATGTCAAACGGCGAAAGTTCTTCGCACTCGGCCAGCGTGCCCATCAACACCGCGATCCTGCGATTGATCGCGAGAGCGTTCGGAACGTGCACCAGCAGGACTCCGCCAGGTGCAAGCAGGCGTGCCGCTCTTTGCAGGGCGACCGCCGGGTCAACGACATGTTCCAGCACGTTGATCATCGTCACCGTGTCGAAGCGTGTCTTGGTATCGAATTCTTCCAGCAATGCCTCATGGAACTCGACCAAGGGCAAGCGCTTTCTGGCTTCTGCTAGGTGCACGCGCGACGCGTCCACTCCGACAACACGCTTGAAGCGCGTGGAAAGCATTGCCGTGAGCGTCCCATCGCCACACGGCATGTCCAGCAATGTTTCACCGCGAGCATGCTCGAGACACGCAACTGCCTGATAGTGCCCGAGCACCCGGTTGTAGTCCGAGTAAACGCCGGAGCGCGACCAACTGAATGTCTGTTGAAGTTCCTTTTCTTTGGCAGCCGACATTCGAGCGTCTTCCCCTAATGCTGCGCTTCGACCAGCCTGCGCAAGCCATCCACCACCGGGATCAGAGGTTCCCAGCCGATCTCCGACCTGGCTCGGTCGCTGCGCATGGCAATGCAGGCGGTGTCAGTGTCTAGAAGAACGGTTTCAAGAACACTGTCCGACTTTGTCCAGGCGACGATCCACTCCGCAATCTGCCGCGTGGTTGTCAACTGACCCGTGCCGATGTTGAGATCGCCGCTGTAATCGCGCATCGCGACATTGCAAATGGCAGCCGCAGCATCGTCGATATGCAAGAGGTCGAGCGCGGGGCTACCGTTTGCATAGCGGTGGGTCGCAATAGCTTTCCGGTGCCGCGCCTTTTCGATGAAGGTGTGTATGAACTTCGGGCGTTCCCCTCCTTCCCCGTACACGGGGCTTAGCCGCATGATTGCGCAATTGAGCTCACCACGAGCCCGGAAATGATTAATGAGAGTTTCCGCGAGAAACTTGGTCTCGCCATACGGTCCTGATGGGAACAAGGGGAGCGCTTCGTCGGCGAGAAGGCCGATGGTCCGGTAGCCCGAGTACACTTCCCAGCTCGAAATGTAGACCAACGGGAGGCGATTCAATGCGCAGACTTCGAGCACGTTTCTCAACATTGCAATCGTCTCACCGAGTGCGAGATTAGACGTGTAAACACGTGGATTGGCAAGGTGGATTACCCGCGCAACGCCTTGCGCGCGAACCACCATGTCGAGTTGTGCCCTGCCGGTAAGCAGATCAAGATCGCGTTTCGGTGGCGCGCTGACTGTTACTTCCATTTCTTCCAGCTTCTTGATGACCGACTGGCCCAAAAAGCCGCGACCGCCGGTCACGAGTACCGTTCCGGAACGCTGGCTGCGGAACCTCTCTTCCAC
>DATIQH010000078.1:0-12817 GCA_035471155.1 Nitrospiraceae bacterium
GTAGAACTGCTCGATGGCGGATCGAACGAGTTCTTCGTCGGCAGCGTCGGCTGAATGGGGCCAGAAGAAATCTTTGCGTCCGATCAAGAGGCCTCCGCGCACGAAGAGGATCTGGAGATCGACTGCCGTGCCTTGCCGCGCCAGCCCGATCACGTCTTGGTCTGTCGTCGCCGTTTGAGTGATGCGTTGTTTCTCAAGCGTGCGTTCGATGTTGAAAAGCCGATCGCGCAAGCGCGCCGCTTCTTCAAAATCTTCACGTTCCGCTGCCGCTTCCATCTGGGCGCGCAAGTCGTCCAACAGTTCATGGTCGCGCCCTTCCAGAAACTGCCGGACCTGCCCGACGATGTGGCGGTAATCCTCTTTCGATTGATTGCCGGTGCAGGGCGCCATGCACCGTTTGATTTCAAATTCGATGCAGGCCCGTTCAGCCTTGCCGTCGATCTCGATGGTGCAGGTAGCCAGAGGAAAAGCTTTTTTGATGATTTTCAGCGTGTCCCGCAAGGCCCCTGCCGGCGTGTAGGGACCATAGTAGAGCGCGCCGTCTTTCTGGACACGGCGGACGATGGAGAGGCGGGGGAAATCCTCTTTGATCGGCAGGCGAAGGTAAGGGTATTGCTTGTCGTCCCGTAAGACCACATTGAACCGGGGCCGATGTTGCTTGATCAGATTGCTTTCGAGGATAAGCGCTTCGAGTTCTGAACGGGTCACGATCGTTTCGAGGTCTGCGATGTGGCCGACCAGAACGCTGGTTTTCGGAGAGTGGTCGGCTCCCTTTTGAAAGTAGGACCTGACACGATTGGACAGGACTGCGGCCTTCCCGATGTAGAGCAATTCGCCCTGCTCATCTCTGAACAGATAGACACCTGGCTGGTCAGGGAGATGGTCGAGTTTGGATTGGAGAGCGTCGTTCGTCATGGTCACCCGTCACCCGTAAGAATAACAGGAACGCCCTGTATCTTGCTTCCAGATTGATGAGTGACGGCTATGCTACCGCTTGAGCGATCGTACGAACGATGGACTCAGGCTCCCCCGCGCGACTTCCGCGACCGGTCCCTTCATGGTGAGACTGAAGTCCATAGCCACCTCGATGTTGAGCCGGCCTCCCGGCATATGCACTGTCACGGGGCTCTTCACCAATCCGAGCCGGACGGCCGCGCTCGCGGCGGCGCAGGAGGAGGACCCGGAGGCCTGGGTTTCGCCGGCCCCGCGCTCCCAGATCAGGATAAAGAGTTCCCTCGGACCGGTCGGCACGGCCAGCTGCACGTTCGTTCGCTTCGGAAACAGCGCATGGTTCTCTAATGCCGGGCCCAATTTCACGAGGTCCTCGCGCGACCAGGATTGCCCGGCCGGTTTGAAGACGACACAGTGGGGATTACCGACGCTGACTCCGGTAAAGGTCAGGGATTGGCCTGCGGCATTGATGGGTTGTTCGATCAGTTCGCTGACCGTGAGGGTACAGGGGAGCGCGGTAGGCTGGAACGTGGCTCGGCCCATTTCGACGGTGACCAAACTCGCATCCCCATGCCTGTCTACATGCAGCACAATGGTGACCAGTCCGCCTTTGGTCTCGACAGTGAAGTGCTTTTTTTTCGTCTTGCCGGTCGCGTGAAGATAGCGGGCAAAGATGCGCAGCCCGTTGCCTGATTTTTCCGCCTCGCTGCCGTCGGGGTTGAAAATTCTCAGGCCGAAGTCGGCTTTCTTCGACGGGGCGAGCGCGAGGATCCCGTCGCTGCCAAGACCCCAGTTGCGATCACAGATGGCCTTGACTCTTGACGGGATGAGCGAGAACGACAGTTCTTTGGGGTCCATCACCACATAGTCATTGCCCAGTCCATGCCCGCGAAAGAATCCGTTCTTCATGTCCAACTCCTTGAGTAGAGAAGAAAACAGGGAGAGATACCTAGCACGAACGGTGCGGGGAGGGAAAGAGGAACGCGATGAACGGTTCAGACGATCTTGACGCCCACCGGCCGTTCGATAAGTTCGACTTCGTATCCATCCGGGGCATCGATGAAAATGAAGCGGCTGCCGGAGGATGTTTGGGTGGGCCCGTCCGTGACCTTGACACCCTTCGCATTGAGCGATGCGATAGCGCGGTCAAGACTTTCCACCTGAAAAGCAAGATGGACGAGATCTTCCTGCACTGTCACTGGTCCGCTCGGAGGGAAACTGGTCAGCTCAATCAGTTCCTCGCTGTTGGGAACTTTCAAAAAAGCCAGCTGCGAGCCGCGCGGCGATGTCTTCCGTTCCAGCACCTCAAGCCCAAGCACATTCGTATAGAACCGGATCGTTTGATCTAAGTCACTGACGCGCATGCGGGTGTGAAGTAGTTTGATGACTTTCATGGTGCTGAGTATAAGCCGTCAGCAATCAGCTGTCCGCCTCCGGAAGTTAAAGGCAGATGGCTATCCTGTTTTCTCCCTCGCCGGTCCGCTGGTCTTTCGCAGCAGAATTTCCGCGCTGCCTGGGATTAAAAGACTTGGCAGGGGGCCGATTTCTCGATAGCCCCGCTTCTCATAAAAGTGCCGGGCCTGGTCGTTGAAATCGGATACGCAGGCAAACAGGTTCTTTGCTCTGGCGAAGACCTCGGCTTCGACGTAGGCAAGCAACTGTCTCCCCAGCCCCTTGCCTCTCGCCCAGTTCGCCACTCCAAGCAATTCCAGATAGTCGCCGAGCAAGAATTTCTGACGAACGACCGCAATGCCCGCTACTTTCCCGTTATGGTCCACAACATAACTGTCACGCCCCTGGGGAAGCGGCGTGAAATAGTGATCCCAATCTTCGGCTCCGTAGCCCAGCCGTTTCCACGGATCGGCGTCGACGAGCAAATCAATGACGGCAGCTCGATCGTCCGACGCCATGGGCCTCACAATTGAATCGGTCATGGTGTTGTCTGGCCACAGGATAAGAGTTCGCTTACGGTCATGGGAGTGAGATGCCGCTCCGGCAAGAGATGTTGATGGAGGTCTTGCACGACCTCGTGCGTATGTTGTCCCTTCCCGTTGGCATGCATCACGATGACACTACCCTTCCGGACAAACCGCTTCAGCCGGCCCTCAATTTGGCTCGCCGTGAGCGTGGGGTCGGGATCGCCGGACACGACATTCCACAGAATGAACTGGAGGCCGAGGGCGCGGGTCACATTGACAGTGTCATCGTTGAATTCCCCATAGGGAGGGCGAAACAGGGTCGCGTTGTGACTGTACTTGGTTTTGAACAGACGAACTGGTCCGAGAATTTCTTGTTTCTGCTCTTCTGCAGATTGAAACGGCATATGAGCGTGGACTTCCCCATGGGTGCCGACCTCAAAGAACGGGATCTGGAGGAGAGCCTTCACTTGCTGATCGTGTTTCGTGATCCATTTCCCGGACATGAAGAACGTGGCAGGGATCTTCTGCTCTATCAAATAGTCGATGAGGGCCTGATCGTAGCCCGTGCCGTTCCGCACCGGGCAGAGATCGAATGTTAATGCCACTCCCGGGCAAGAAGGTGGGCCGGACTTGACTACCTGGGCCTGCGTAACAGAAGGCATCGCTGAGACAAGCAGCACCATAAGGGCCAGGCACAGTATCCCTGAGGAGTCGCGCAGTCGCATGGTGGCTAGTATACCCGATCCTCGAGGCGAAACCGAGTTGACGCTCCAATTCACGCACTGTTACGGTGAACCCATGGCATTACCCAATTGGAAAATCGGCCGGGCGCTCGGCATCCCGATTTACCTGCACGCCTCTTGGTTTGCGGTGTTCTTCTTTGTGACCTGGTCGCTGGCGACAGGTTATCTACCCGATACGTTGCCAGGCCTGCCTGTTCCACGCTATTGGGGGATGGGCGGGATTGCCGCCCTCTTACTGTTTCTCTCCGTTCTTCTGCATGAACTGGGACATTCCTATGTGGCGCTGCGCTACCATATTCCAATTAGGCAGATTACCCTGTTTATTTTCGGAGGGATGGCGCACATGGGCAAAGAGCCGCCCAGTCCACGGGCTGAGTTTTTGATCGCAATCGCAGGGCCGATCGTGAGCTTGATCCTGGGGGCCGGTTGTCTCGGGGTAGCCATAGCCATCGAATCATTGTTTGCGCGATCGGGCGGCCAAGGACTTGTGGTCCTCGGGAGCTTGCTCGGCATGGTGAATGTGCAACTCGGGCTCTTCAATCTGATTCCGGGGTTCCCATTGGACGGGGGACGAGTCTTACGGGCCGGACTATGGGCCAGAAACAAGGATTTCAATCGGGCAACCAGCCAGGCCGCGCTTGTGGGAATAGGATTCGGTGTCGCGCTGGGGTTGATCGGTTCGGTCTTGATGGCGGGGGCCTGGTCCGGCATCCTGAGTCAGTCCATCACGACGAACGGGATCTGGCTGCTCTTTATCGGCGCATTTCTTTTTTCTGCGGCATTGGCAAGCAAACGGCAGGCGGCTCCGCGGATCTTGTTGGCGTCGGTGACGGTTCGTCAAGTCATGGTCCACCGCGTCGTGACACTACTGCCGGATATCACGGTGCAGGAGGCAGTCGATCAATACTTCATCGCACAGGGATGCGGTGAATTCTCTGTGTGCGAAGAGGGGCAGGTTCTCGGTGTGGTCACCGTACGAGACGTGCATGCCCTTCCTACGGCACTCTGGCCCTATCGCCGTATTCGTGAAATCATGCGCCCGACGTCGCCGACCCTCTGTATCTCTCCGGATCGGTCTATCATGCAAGCGATAGACCTCATGGCTCAGGGCGGAGAGGATTGTCTCGTGGTGATGGAACATGACGAGATCGTAGGGCTCATCACCCGATCGGCCATTGCGCATTTCTTGGAACTGCATAGGGCGTGAGACGTGAAAGATGAAACGCAAAAGGTGAGGGAAACATCAGAGGGTTTATCGGAATTGTCCTTTCACTTTTTACGTATTGCGTTTCACGTATGCCGGTTAGTTGTCGGCCCGAGAGATTGAAATGTTCTGGGCGATAGAAATACGCACGAGGTGGACCACGAGCAGGAATCCGTATACGACGCAGAAGAATTTGAAGGTGGCGCGATAAAAGTCTGTCAAGAGAATGGGAAGACAGAGGGCAAAGAGCAGGCTTGCGATCAGGGTCATGAAGGTCAACCGCTTGCAGAATTCATGTGAAGCTTCCCGCCCGATCTGTTTCAGCGCGCGGGCATAGCGATCGGCTCGTTGGAGTTTGGCTTCTTTCAAGGCGGCATCGCCGATGCCCCAGTAGCGCAAGTAGCCATAGCCCCACAGAATCAATAACCAAGGCAATCCCCACAAAGGCCAGTAGGCCGCTCCTCCGTAGGTTTCACTGCTGAGCAAGGCGGCGAAAGAAGGTGCATAGAGCAACCCCAATACCAGCGGAAGGATGCGCTCATCGTTCGGACGCACTCCCTCCGACCCGCCGTGAATCAACTCACGCTCAAAGAGGGGGTAGCCATACTTGAGAACCACGAGCGCGATCGCCGCGCTCATGGTTTTGTCGGGAATATAGCGGACCCAGTTTTGGAACCAATTCACGATCCACCAACTCAAACTGTCCCCCCAAGTAATTCCGAATAAGGATTCGAGGTAGAGATGCGCCATCTGCTCCCATTTGAGTACGCGCTGACTCACTGATTCGGCAACATCAGGGTTCAGGGCAAACGTCGTTTGCTCATGCACTGCCGCTTGGATGAAGGTACCCGGCAAGCTCATGACGATCGCGCCCCCGACCCCAAAGATATAGAGAAACCAGGCGTGAGACAGGGCGGAGTTGCGTCCCGCTCGGAGATATTTTTGAAAGCCTATTTGTCTGGCCATCCAGCCCCAATACACCGCACCGGCGATGTTGACCAGCGACCAGGGGAAAATGATCACGTCCGCACCGGTTTCCGGATACAATAACCAGTTGACGACGGAATTCGAAAGAAGAGCGACGATGGCTCCCCACCAGGGGCCCAAAAGAAACGCAACCAGCGCCGTTCCCGTCATGTCGAGAAACAGGATACTCTCCAGGTGGCGGCTCAACGTTAGCCCAATATAGTTGAGAAGCAGGCCCGCGGCGACGATGACGCTGGTTTCGTACAAGAGGAGATAGGAGACCCCACGGAGGGGCTTCGATGAAAACAAACTCAATCCGGAAGGCGAGTCGGAGATCGGGCGCTCGACTGGAACCGGCGACTTTCGTTCCTTCTTCGATGCCAGCGAGGTGAGCCGGCCCTTAACGTCCAGCAACTTCTCCATGAGAGTCAACAATGCCGCAATGAAGCCGAGCACGGTGCCACCGAGCATGAGCATGTCTTTGCCGAAGTCTTCAGGCATGAGAAGCCCCCTTATAGATCGTGCCGTAGCCATTCTATCCACGAAGGGATATCCCCGCCAGCAAAAGCCCAGAAGCCGACAGGCCGATTTGGTCTTTCTGGTTGATCTCGTTTGTTTGGTTTATTTCGTTTGGGATTCGTTCAACCAAATGAACGAAATAGACCAGAGGAACCAGATAAACCAGTTCTTACATTGCTGGACTATTCGGCAGGGGTTGGTCTGACCGAGGGGTTTTCGTGGCTGCGGCTGAGAGTGCTTGCGCCCGTTGTTGGAGGCAGTGTGCAACCTCGGCGCCGATCAGCAAAAGGGCCGCGGAGTAGTAGACCCATAAGAGCAGTAGAATGACTTCCAAGAGAGATCCATAGAGTTGGGCATACACGGTCGCGTAGGTGCTATAGGTCACGAATAAGAGTTTGGCTGCGACCCAGAGCAGACTAAACGTCAACGCCCCGATCATCGCCTCACGCCATTGCGGCCGCCGCCGTGGAACGAGCCGATATAATCCCGTGACCGTGAGAAAGGCCAACACAAAGGGGAGCGTATAGGTGAGAAACAGATCATGGGCTGCAAGGGCCAGGAGATCGAGCCCCCAGAGTCTTGGCGCATACCCCGTTAAGAAGTTGACGATTTGTGTCGCACCGTAGGAGAGAAGCAGCACGAACCCCGTCAGAGCGAGCGAGGCGGCGGCAATGCCAGTCGAGATGAGGGGATTGCGGCGCCAGGTACTCTCGAAGACAACGTTCAATGTGTAGTCGAGTTCATAGAACACCAGAGTGCCAAACCAGGCAAATGTCAGAAACACGGCCCATCGGACGGTTTCTAAGGCGCTCACCCGATGCAATTCCTTTACGACATGTTCTCCCAGCGAGGGGATGAAGCCCTTGAGGAAACTAAGGAGAACCTGTTCTCCGATCACGTCATGGCTCACCACGAAACTCAATCCGTAGAGCAAGAGGAACACGAGCGGAAAGAGAGAGAGCAAAGAGAAAAATGCAAGAGAGGCCGCCAGACTTGCACACCCATGGCGCAGAAACGACCGGGCGAGATCTCGCAGAAAACGAAAAATCTGCATAAGGAGCGAAAGGTCAAGAGCTTTTCACCAACCTAACACGAGTCGCTCTCTCATGCACGCACCGTCAAGCGAACGGATTATTTCAGGGTCAGGACCGATTCGAGCGCGAAGCTCACGAGCGGGTTAGGAAAGAGGCCGAACAGAATCACGCCCGCAACGGCGCAGGCCAACATGAAAGAGAGGGCCGGCGAGGCGACGAACCGTGGCGGCGCGACAGAAGAGGGATCAGGCTCGCGCATATACATCACCATCACCACCCGCATGTAGTAATAGGCCGATACAACGGCAAAGATCAGGGCAATGGCGGCGAGCCAGGCCAGCCCTGCTTCGACTGCCGCCATGAACACATAGAATTTTCCGATGAAGCCCGCGGTGGGCGGAATGCCGGCCAACGAGCCCATAAAGATCATCATGAGAAAGGCCGCGAGCGGCTGGCGCTTGGCGAGTCCGGTGAAATCATCGATCTCTTCTCCCTCGATTCCGCCTTTTCTCAGCATGCCGATGACGGCGAACGCACCGAGCGTCATAAACGAATAGAGCGTGAGGTAGATCATGATACTCGCAAGACCGGGCGTTGCCCCGGACAGGCCGACCCCGCGGCCTGCCGCCACAAACCCGATCAACGCGTAGCCGGCGTGGGCGATACTGGAGTAGGCCAGCATCCGTTTGATGTTGGTCTGCACGATGGCGACAACATTGCCAAGCACCAAGGTGACGACGGAGATGACGAGAAACAGGAACGACCAATCCTCCTTGAGTCCACCGAGTCCTTCGACGAAGACGCGCATGAATGCGGCGAAGCTGGCGGCTTTTGCGGCGACCGCCATGAAGGCCGTCACGGAGGTCGGTGCGCCCTGATAGACATCGGGCGTCCACATGTGGAACGGCACCGCGGCGAGCTTGAAGCTGAAGCCGACGGCGATCAAAATTGTGGCGATCAGCACGAGTGGGTCGTCCGCCCCGCGAGTCCCGATGGCTCCCGCGATCAATGCCAGCTTGGTGCTGCCGGCTGCGCCGTAGAGCAAGGAGATGCCGTACAACAGGATTCCAGAGGAAAAGGCGCCCAGGACAAAATATTTGGCCGCGGCCTCCAGCGAACGCGGCTTGGATCGGTTAAGCCCGGTCATGACATAGAGCGAGAGGGACATGAGCTCCGTGCCGAGATAAATCGTGAGCAAGTCGACGCCGGAGACCATGACCATCATGCCGGACAGGGCGAGGAGGATGAACCCATAGTATTCGCCGAGGTGCATACCCTCCGCTTTCAGATAGGGCAATGACATCAGGATGGTCAGGATGGCCACGCCATAGAAGAGGACTTTCCAGAATCTGGCATAGGCATCGACCACGACCAGGTCGCTAAAGGCCGATACCCGGATGTTCAGCGAATTGATCTGCCCGCCTGTGAGCCCAAGACAGAGGGCGAGGCCGCCCACACTCAGCCAGGCCAAGAGATCTCGTCGCGAGGCGGGAGTGACAGGGTCCAACGAGATGACGAGACAGGCGGTCACAACGACGATGAGTTCGGGAAGCAGGGCTAAGAGGTCGGCGCCGTACAGACTCATCGCCATGGGCCTTGAGTCTTCAGTTGCGCTCCGCTGTCCGCCAGCAACGGCGCAGTCCCTTCGGCAGAGGGGGGGGCGGTCGGCGCAACTTTCGCGCGAGACATGGAGGCAATCGTATTGGTCACGCTCTGATGCATCCGACTCACGAACGGATTCGGAAAGAGCCCGATCAAAAATACCAACAGGACCAGCGGCGCCAGCGTGGCGAGTTCCCGATGGTTAAGATCCTTGAGTGCCGGGAGATGGTGCGGGGATGGGACTCCAAAGACCACTCGCTGGACCATCCAGAGGATATAGGTGGCCGCGAGTATGATGCCCAACGACGCACAAGCGGTCGCAATCTTGCTCCAGAGGAACGTGCCGACGAGCACGAGGAATTCTCCGACAAAACTATTGGTGCCGGGGAGCCCGAGCGAGGACAAGGCGAAAATCACCAACAGCACGGCGTACTGTGGCATCGGCGCAGCCAGTCCGACATTATCGGCGATCAACCGGCTGTGGGTGCGCTCATAGATGATGCCGACACAGAGGAACAGCCCGCCGGTCGTAATGCCATGGTTGACCATTTGCAAAACCGCCCCTTCGATGCCCTGTTGGTTCAAGACAAACAGGCCAAGGGTGATGAACCCCATGTGGCTCACGCTCGAATAGGCGATCAGCTTTTTGAGATCGACCTGGGCCAGCGCCATATAGGCGCCATAAATGATCGCGATGATGGAGAGGACGACCATCAGAGGCGTGAAGTCACGGCTGGCGTCCGGCAACATCGGCAAACTGAATCGCAGAAATCCATAGGCGCCCATTTTGAGAAGGATGCTGGCGAGGATGACGCTGCCGGCTGTCGGAGCCTCGACGTGGGCGTCCGGGAGCCACGTGTGAAACGGAAACATAGGAACCTTCACCGCAAACGCGGCGAAGAACGCCAAGAAGAGCCATATTTGCAGCGAAGCAGGGTAGGTGCCCTGGCTTAAGGCAAGAATGTCGAACGTGTGCCCTCCGTAAAAGTACAGGACAAGAATAGCCACCAATAACAGGACGCTCCCTGCGAGGGTATACAGAAAGAACTTGATGGCCGCATACAGCCTGTTAGGCCCTCCCCAGACCCCGATCAAGAGGTACATCGGAATCATCATGGCCTCCCAAAACACATAGAACAGGATGAAATCCAACGCCACGAATACCCCCACCATGGTCGTTTCCATCACGAGCAACACGGCCATGAATCCCCGGATACTTGTGGTAATCGCGTTCCAGGATGCCAAGACACAGAGGGGCATGATCCCGGCAGTCATCAAGACCAGCGGGAGACTGATTCCATCGAGACCCAGACTGTAGGAAATGGGAGGAGCCGTAATCCAGGCGACATGTTCGGTGAACTGCATCTGACTGGCCTGCGGATCGAACAGCCACCAGAGCGGAAGCGCCACGAGCAGATCGGCTAAGGTTGCAGCCAGCGCAATCCATCGAGCAGCCGATTCTGTTGCGAAATACACTGCGACAGCGCCCGCAAGGGGCAGTACGAGAAGAAGTGAGAGCCAGGGAAATGAGCTGGTCATCGGTCAATAGTCAATTGGCAAGGGGCAATGGCGAGAGAACAGCTGTCCGGTGTTCCCGCTGACCAGTGACCGTTGACCATTGACGCTCCTTACAGGAATAAGTACATCGTCACAAGGACCACAACACCCAACGCCATGCCGAGCGCATAATGTTGCGCTTGCCCGCTTTGCATGAGCCTTAAGAGCCAGCCTCCCCAAGCGATCGCGCGGGCCACTCCGTTTACCGCGCCGTCGACCACGTTGACATCCACGTGCTTCCACAGTTCGGTTGCGGCAAAAAATGTTGGGCGGACGATGGTGCGATCGTAGGCCTCGTCCACATACCATTTATTCAGCGAAGCCCGATACAAGGACTGCCACTGTCGAGCGAATCGATCCGGCAGCGCCGGATTGAGCACATAGACATAATAGGCGCCGGCGATCCCGAGTAACCCCATGGCCGTCGCCACTGCCATGATGCCGATGGCGGCTCCTCCCTCGTGCGCTGCGCTGCCTGCGCCGGTTTCGAACATCGGTCCAAGAAACTCCGGAATGCCCAGGTAGCCTGTGGCGATGCTGAGCAGGGCCAGGATCATCAGCGGGATCGTCATGGTTTTCGACGGCTCATGTACGTGGTCTGCATGATGAGGATCGACATGCGCGGGGCCCCAAAACACGACGAAGACCAGCCGGAAGCTGTAAAACGCCGTCATCAACGCCGTCACGAGACCGAGCACGGTGAGGCACTGACCGAGGGGTCCGGCCGACCAGGCCGAGATAAGCAGATCGTCCTTGCTGAAGAACCCGGACGTCAGAGGGAATCCGGCGAGCGCGAGCGAGCCTATGACGAACGTCCAATAGGTGACCGGCAATTTGTCCTTCAAGCCGCCCATGCGCCGCATGTCCTGCTCGTGATGCAGCGCGATGATCACGGACCCGCATCCGAGAAAGAGCAGGGCTTTGAATGCGCCGTGGGTCAGGAGATGGTACATGCCGGAGGCATAGGCGCCAAGACCGCATGCCATGACCATGTAACCGAGCTGGCTGACGGTCGAGTAGGCCACGACACGCTTGATATCGGTCTGAGTCAAGGCGATAGTCGCCCCGACGACCATTGTAATCCCCCCGGTGATGGCCACGACGGTCATGGCGGTCGGAGACAGGTTGTAAAGGGGAGCCAATCGCGCGACCAGGAACACGCCTGCCGTCACCATCGTCGCAGCATGAATGAGCGCCGAAATCGGGGTGGGGCCCTCCATCGCATCCGGCAGCCAGACGTGGAGCGGCACTTGGGCCGATTTACCGACTGCGCCGGTGAACAATAAAATGCAGATGAGTGTGAGCACAGAGACGTCCCACGTTCCTCCGAACGGGCCGAGGACATTGATGAGGTCGCTTGCGGACTCGTGCGCGCGGGGGAAAATTTCCTGATAGTCGAGCGATCCGAAGCTGTACCAGACCAACAGGAGTCCGAGCAAGAAACCGAAGTCGCCGACGCGATTGACGACAAAAGCCTTCGTGGCCGCGGCGCAGGCAGCCTGCTTCTCGTACCAGTGGCCGATGAGCAAATAGGAGAGGAGCGCCCGAGCGCCTCGTGACGGCCGTTCAGCGCGCGGCCCTCGCGATCTCGGGAACGTTCGCCAGGGCCGGCCGCGCGGCCAGCGCCGCCCGGGCGTGGGCGCGCGCGTCGTCGACGCGACCGAGCGCATGCAAAGCCGCCGCCAGGTGGCCGCGCACCTCCGGATCGTCTGTTGCTTTCAACGCCTGCTCCAACGGCTCCACCGCTTCGCCCGCCCGGCCCGCCCGCACCGCGGCCCAGCCGAATGTATCCAGGATCACGGCGTCGTCCGGGGCCAATTCGCGGGCGCGCCTGGCGAACTCCAGGCCCTGCGCGGGATCGATCGACGCGTTCGCGAGGATCCACGCCAGATTGTTCAGGGTCTCCACGTCCTTGCCCAGGAGCGGCATCATCCGGCGGAGGATGCGCACCGCGTCGTCGAAGCGACCGGCGCGCGAAAGCGCGAGCGCCTTCTCGTTCAGCTCCGCGGAGGCGGTCGGGCCGAGCCCGATCGCGCGCTCGTATGCGGCGATGCCCGCGTCCTCGCGGCCGGCGTCGATCAGGACGCTCCCCTGCGCGGCATGGACCGCGGCGTCGTCGGGAGCCAACTCCGCCGCGCGATCCAGCGCGACGAGCGCCTCGTCGGTGCGCCCGTCCTCGGCGAAGGCACGAAAAGAGAAATCGACAGCGTTCAGAATCTCTTTGCGCGACAACGCGGACATCTCCGGCGCGATTGATGTGCCATCGGCAATTTCGCTGGCGACTTCGTCGACCAGCTTGAGACCCTTCTCCGTCAACTTGAC
>DATIQH010000079.1:0-3684 GCA_035471155.1 Nitrospiraceae bacterium
CCTAAAACGGTCGAGGAGCTCGCTGAAATACCGGGACTGATTGAAAAAAAGTGGTGTGTCGACAGAAAGCGGATATTCCTCACCGGCCATTCTGACGGGGGGACGGCGGCCATGGCCATCGCGTTTCTCAACGGCACTAAACATATTCCCGCGGCGATTGCTCCCAGTGCCATGGGCATCAGGGGCGAGGACTTGAAAGCCTATCAATGTCCGAACCCACTTCCCGTGATGGTCATGCACAGTGGCCAGGACACCCATTTCCCTGGTTATGGGAAAGAGGCCATACAGTGGTGGGCTGCCTGCAATGGTTGCGACGCGACCCCCCCTGTTCAAGGTGCAAACGGTTGTGTAACGTATAAGGGGTGTAGAAATAACGTCGCCACACGCTATTGTGAAGGCACGGGGGCTCATACCAAATGGCCTGAGAACAATAAGGCGATCATCGATTTTTTCAGGAATAGTCAAGATATGCGTTGAAAGTTTTTGACCGGCTTCAGGTAGCCAATGATGATCACCCCTCTACCATCGAGTAGGTTTGTTTCGGAGATACGTCGGATGGTGTCGCCCTTTTCTGTGATCGACGCCATGTGCTGAACTGCGCGGGGAGGAAACCATGAATAATCTATGGCGTGCGACATCCTCGCCCCACGTCGGGTGGGGTGGTCTGATCGTACTGTGTTTGTTTGCCGCTGTCGGCTGCGCACCGTCTTCTGTTGAAACGATTGAAATGACCTCTTTCGATCCATCGCAGGATCAAGCGGCTATTGTCGGTTACTACCGAGGCCAGGCCATGGATCTGCGGGAGAAGGCTGCCGCATATGATGAGAGCATTGTGCGATATGAGCGTCTCTTCGGCCCTCAGTCGGACTGGGTCAGCGGAGCCCGGCAACTCTCGCAGTACTATGCTGCAGCAGCTCAGGATCTAGAACGTCTGGCTGATGCCCACGCTAAGGCCGTTCGAACGGGGCTGCAGCGTCGCCAGTGCCCGGCGAAAGACTGTAGTAATTAGGAGAGGAAGGTCGATCACTACAATAGGAGGACCTATGAAGCGTCCAACTCTTTTTCACGCGATCGCGCTGGCGATACCGATTTTGTTGTTGATATCCGGGTGTGGGAGGACTATCGATCCGGGAATGCGAGGCCTCCGCTGGAGCCCGTTATCGGGGGGGCTGGAGAAGGAGTCTCTCAAGAACGGGTTCTACTTCCGCGCCCCCTGGAACGACGTGTTCGAGTATGACGTCCGATATCAGAGTTTTACCGAAAAGATCGATGCCTTGACCGCCGACGATCTCTCAGTGACCTTGCGTGTGGCGATCACGATGAGCCCGATCCCCGAGGAAATTTATTTTCTCGCTCAGGAGGTGGGGCACAACTGGTACCAGCAGCTTGTCAGACCTCAATTCTTATCGGCGGTAAGAGGCGTGGTCGCCCAATATGCGATGGTCACGCTTCCTGAACGGAGCAGCGAAATCGGAAACAAGATCGAAGCGGTGATGGTTGAGACGCTCAAAGGGCGGCACCTCAATATCTACAGCGTGGCATTGTCCGAAATCGAGTTTTCTAAGATGGTGTTGCAAGCTATCGAGCAGAAGCAAGCGAAGGAACAGGAGAAGGAGCAAAAGGAATTTGAGCTGGTCATTGCGCAACGCAACGCCGAGATCGCCAGAATTCAAGCCAAAGGCGAGGGGGATGCCTTGCAGATTCGCGCCGAGGGCGAGAGTGAAAGCCTACGCATCCGCGCCAAGGGTCAGTCTCAGGCGCAAGAGATCATCACGAAAACACTCACGCCGGACTATCTCAAATACAAATTGTACGAGAACCCCAGCACCAAGACGATCATTGTGCCGGACAAGTCGAATGTGCCGATCATCGTGAATCCGGGACCGGAGCATTCACGCTGAGGGCTGGAGTAGGAACGGATTTCCGGTACTCACATGCACCCAACTCGAGGAGGTTGTGATGTCCCAGATGATTGCAATGCAAGTGGGGGGTCCGGGTGGTGCGTTTGAGACTGTGAGCCGTCAAGTGCCGGAACCTGGGCCTCTTACCGTCCGCATCAAGATACAGGCTTGCGGCGTCTGTCATAGTGACGTCTTTGTGAAGGAAGGGCATTGGCCGGGTCTGCAATATCCACGAGTGACGGGGCACGAAGTCGCCGGTGTGATCGATGCCGTTGGATCTGGTGTGACGATTTTGAAGAAGGGCCAACGGGTCGGCGTAGGGTGGCACGGCGGACATTGCGGAGAATGTGCCTCCTGTCGCCGCGGAGATTTCATGGGCTGCCAGAATTTTCAAGTCACGGGATTTCAGGAAGACGGCGGGTATGCCCAATACATGATTGCACGGAGCGAGGCCGTGGCTGCGATTCCAGACGAGCTCTCGCCGGTGGAGGCGGCGCCCATCCTCTGCGCAGGCGTCACGACTTTCAACAGCTTGCGTCGCAGCGGCGCGAAATCAGGCGATCTGGTGGCGGTGCAGGGATTAGGTGGGTTGGGGCATCTGGGCATCCAGTTTGCCAACAAGATGGGCTTTCGCACCGTGGCAATAGGCCGAGGGCAAGACAAGGAAGCATTAGCGATGAAGTTAGGCGCAGCTTGTTACCTGGACACTGAGAAGGCCAACGCGGCAAACGAATTGACCAAGATGGGTGGCGCCTCGGTCATTTTGGCTACCGCGCCGAACAGTAAATCGATGTCGGAGCTGATCGATGGACTTGGTGTCGGTGGCAAGCTGCTGGTAGTGGGAGCATCAGCCGACCCCATTACTGTCACACCCATTCAACTCATCGGCGCGAGGCGGTCGATTCAAGGCTGGCCATCCGGAACCGCCCGGGATTCGGAAGACACGCTGAACTTCTGTGCACTGACCGGCATTCGTCCCATGGTCGAGACCTTCCCGCTCGAACAAGCCGCGGCCGCCTACGATCGTATGCTGAGCGGCAAGGCGCGGTTTCGAGTCGTGCTTACGATGGGTAGGTGAGGGAGCAGGCAACCATCCTTCTTGCTCGCAGAACGCGCACGATCAGAATGTGCTCGTTCGATGCGCGCAGTGAAGGACGGTTTGCCTGCTCCCTCTGGAGAAAGTGAAGAATCAGACTCCTCTCGTTGGGCGCGCGCAGTAGAGGATCAATCAGCCCCCATCCCTGAAGAGACAACGAGCGAGCTTGGAGGGACCATTAGCTGGATGGTGTCCGTTCTCTGCACAGGTGCGCGATCTGCCGTTGCACGCCCGGACGTACTTTGGTGAAGGCTAGACCGAATTCCTGAGGACGGCTCCAGCGCACCGTTGCGCCATCGATGGTGAACGGATTGCCTGCATCCTGCGAGAAGATACAACACTCCAACTCTGCTCCCACGGGGACAGCCACGAGACTCGTGACGCGACAGCCCGCAAGGGAGAGGTCTCGCAGCTCTCCTTTACCGGCCACTCTCTGACTCTTTGATGAAAAGTGGCTCTGCAACCGGATTGCGACGCGAACGTGCCGACGTGTGTTTCTTTTTCGATCCCTGGATGCTGGTGGACTGCATCGTGCCGACGTGAGTTCTCGCTCCCTGCTCTGGTGGCTCACGTCTTGGAAACTGGGGCTCTGTGTTGGGTTCTCTCGATAGTTCCTTAGACTATCGGCATACTGGCCGAATGATGTCCAGGCCTGTCCCAGCAGATTCAGCACCTGGGGCGTGAGTC
>DATIQH010000080.1:0-2073 GCA_035471155.1 Nitrospiraceae bacterium
GTCAGCTTCGATGCCGGCTTCGCAAAATACTCCTGCGCAGCTGCCTCGATGCCGTACGCACCATTGCCAAAATAGATCTGATTCAGGTACAGCTCGAGAATTTCGCGCTTCGAAAACTTGTGCTCGATCGTATGCGCAACCCGGGCCGGTTCTCACTCGCCTGCGGCCTTGCTGGACGGCCTTTTTGAGCATCCTGTAATCAGATTCGTTTCAGGAACATCACCGACAGAGGTGGGAGTGTGACGGCGAGGGAATGGGGCATTCCGTGGGAGGGGACTGCGCTTGTGTAAAGGCCTCCTGCATTTCCCATGTTGCTCCCCCCATAGGCTGAAGCATCGCTGTTCAGCAGTTCACGGTAGTAGCCTTCCCCTGGCACGCCGACTCGATAGTTGAAACGGGGGACAGGGGTGAAGTTGCACAGGCACAATATCTGGTTATTTTGATCCTTGGCTTTTCGGAGGAAGGTGATCACGGAATTGGCTGCGTCGCAAAAGTCGATCCACTGGAAACCGGTCCAGTCGTGATCGAGCTCGTATAACGCCGGCTCTCGGCGATAGAGATGATTCAGGTCTTGCACGAGGCGCTGGAGTCCTTGGTGCCGCTCGAAATCGCAGAGATGCCACTCCAGGCTGGTGTCGTGGTTCCACTCACGCCATTGTCCGAACTCTCCACCCATGAACAGCATTTTCTTGCCAGGATGTGCGTACATGAAGCCATAAAGGGAACGGAGGTTGGCGAATCGTTGCCACTCGTCACCGGGCATTTTGTCGAGTAACGCTCGTTTCCCGTGCACAACTTCATCATGAGAGAGCACAAGAACGAAATTTTCATTGAAGGCATAGAGGAGCCCAAATGTAATCTGATTCTGGTGAAATCGACGATGGACTGGATCGTGGCCGAAGTAGTCCAGCATGTCGTGCATCCAGCCCATATTCCATTTGAATGTGAAGCCAAGTCCGCCAGTATAGGTGGGGCGTGAAACTCCAGACCAGGATGTGGATTCTTCGGCGATCGTCATCGCGCCGGGAAAATCACGGTGGACCAGGACATTCAAGTCTTTCAGCAGCGTGACGGCTCCGATGTTTTCGCGTCCGCCGAATCGATTGGGAATCCATTCTCCTTCTTTCCGGCCATAATCGAGATAGAGCATCGAAGCGACGGCATCCACCCGCAAGCCGTCGATATGGTAGCGATCCAGCCAGAAGAGCCCGCTGTTCAGCAGGAAGTTCCGGACCTCGACGCGATCGTAATTGAAGATGCGGCTGTGCCAGTCGGGATGGTAACCAAGTCGTGGATCGGCATGATCGTAGAGATGTGTGCCGTCGAATTGGGCCAGACCATGCGGATCGTCTGGAAAGTGCGCAGGGGTCCAGTCCATGAGCACACCGATTCCTGCCTGATGAGCCGTATCAACGAAGGCCATAAAGTCATTAGGATGTCCGTGGCGACTGGTGACAGCGAAATAGCCGGTGGTCTGATACCCCCAAGATCCATCGAATGGATGCTCGGTAATTGGCAATAATTCAACATGGGTATAGCCCATATTCTTCACGTAGGGGATGAGCTTTATGGCGAGCTCTGAATAGGTCAACCAGCGATTCTCTTCTTCGGGGATGCGCATCCAGGAGCCAAGGTGAACTTCATAAATTGAGAGGGGTGTGGCGAGCGGATCTTGCTGTGCGCGCGCCGTCATCCAGGACTGGTCATTCCAGTGGTAGGAAGAAAGTTCACAAACGATCGAGGCGGTCTTGGGTCGTAACTCCGAGGCGACTGCATAGGGGTCGGCTTTTAATAACGGAGCGTCGTGATGGCGAGAACGAATTTCATACTTATAGAGTGTACCGTCTGTGAGACTTGGAATGAAGAGTTCCCAGAGGCCGGTGGCTCCGCGATTCGTCATAGGATGGCGGCGGCCGTCCCATTGGTTGAAGTCACCTACGACACTCACCCGCGCGGCGTTCGGCGCCCAGACGACAAAATGGACTCCAGCGATGCCCTGAACTGTTCGAAGATGGGCGCCCATCGTTTCGTAGGCTTTGAAGAAGGTTCCCTCGGCGAAGTGATGCAGCTCAT
>DATIQH010000081.1:0-2860 GCA_035471155.1 Nitrospiraceae bacterium
ATTGCCGAAATGCGATGTGATCGTCATGGGGCATATCCTCCACGACTGGAGCCTGGACGAAAAGATGATGCTCCTTCGCAAGGCCTATGACGCTCTAACACCCAGCGGAGCCCTGATCGTCCATGAGGCGCTCATCGACGACGCCCGCAAGCAGAACGCCTTCGGGCTGCTCATGAGCCTCAACATGCTCATCGAGACTCACGGCGGATTCGACTTCACCGGTGCAGACTGCCGCAAATGGATGAAAGACGTCGGGTTCAAGCGCACACAAGTCACGCGACTGGCCGGACCGGATGGCATGGTGGTGGGCTATAAATAACGTCCTCGTAAAATAGTCCAACGGGCCTTTCGCTGCAAAACAAAGAGGCAAGACAAGGGGACAAGGATGGGGAGCAGGACGCAATCGCGGCCAGACAGGAACGCCTCCACGACGGAAAAAACGAGTGATGACTCGAGCGCTGTATTGGGTGATCTCACGCACCGTCTGCTTGAACAGGAGCCGGCCTTCCTGGCCTTTCTGCGCAAACGGATTTCCGACGACGCAGTGACCGAAGATCTGCTGCAGCAGAGTTTGATGAAGGCCGTCGAACGGGGCCATGAACTGAAGAATCGTGATAGTGCCGTCAGCTGGTTCTACCGTATCCTGCGCAATGCCGTGACGGACTATTACCGATCGCACGCTGCCGACCATCGAAAGCTGGAGGGCCTGCGTCAGGAGATGATCGCAGCGGGTGATGACAAGATGCCGGCATTGGACGAACTACGGCCCGCTATCTGTACCTGCCTTGACCCATTGCTGAAAAAGATACGGCCGGCCTATGCCCATCTGATCGAACGCATCGACCTAAGAGGGGAGTCGCCCGCCGACGTTGCCAAGGAAATGAAATTGACCTCCAACAATCTGACTGTCCGCCTCCATCGGGCGCGCCAGGCGCTGCGGGCCAGTCTGGAACAGGCCTGCGGGATCTGCACGAAGCATGGCTGTCTGAACTGCACATGTTCTCAATGAATGTTTTGGTTGAGATTCCGAGAAGAGCGGGTTTTTCAAGAAGATAACCGGAATCGACGAGCGACTGTAATAATCCGACCCCTCCTCCGTCTGTAAGGGTGAACGGCAACGATCACCACTCATAAGGAGGTTTCGGATGATGCAGGTCACATTAGCCCCCACTACTCCACTACAGGAAGAGAACCCGCAAGCCTGCTGTGTTGGGCAGAAGCCGCAGGAAAATTCCCATATCGATCACGAGGACCATCGTCATCACGAACATGGCGGTTACCAAGTACACGACGGCCATCACGGAGCCAGGCACGAGGCCGCGTCGCTCAACCGCACGGCCTTGATGGCCACCGTGCATTGCTTGACGGGCTGCAGCATCGGCGAAGTGCTCGGCATGGTGTTCGGCACGCTGCTTGGCTGGAGTAACTGGCCGACGGTGACTCTGGCAGTCGCACTTGCCTTTCTGTTCGGCTATGGCATGACAATCTGGCCGCTCCGGCGGGCCGGAATGGCTTGGAGCACCGCGCTCGGATTAGCGTTCGCCTCCGACACTCTGTCCATGGCCACCATGGAGTTTGTGGACAATGTCATCATGCTCGTGATCCCCGGTGCGATGGACGCAGGATTATCCGACCCGTTGTTCTGGGGAAGCCTCGTGGTCTCGCTGGTTCTGGCGGGAACTGCCGCCTTCCCGGTGAACCGATGGCTCATTGCGCGAGGCAAGGGTCATGCGTTGGTGCATGCGCATCACGGCCACTGAAACGAACGCAGAGCTGGGGTCGATGACCCCAACTCTGCGTCTTCAAGAAAGAAGAGAAGCCTGACAGCATTCTTTGGAATAGAGACAGCGCTCGAAATTTTCTCTTGACACGTGAGTCTACCTACTAGTAGGATGTGGCCCGTTATGAAAGGCGACACCAAGACGGCGATTCTCGATGCGGCACAGGCGCTGATTCAGCGCGGTGGCGCCAACGCGATGAGCTACCAGCACATCAGCCAGGCCATCGGCATCAGGAAGGCCAGCATCCATCATCACTTTGCTACGAAGGAAGCATTGTTGGAGGCGGTCATTCAACGGTATACGGTGTATTTTCTCGGCGTCGTCGATGCGATTGTCCAGTCCAAGAAAAGTCCCGTCGAAAAACTTCGCGCATATGCCGGACTGTTCGAGAGTACGATACGTGAAGGCAAGCAAGATAAGGCCTGCCTCTGTGGGATGCTCGGGGCAGAACTCTCGACCTTAGGCAGCCCTTCGGTGGCGGGCGTGCGGCGGTTCTACCGGGACAACGAAGCGCGGCTGGTGCAAATCCTCGAAGAGGGGCGGGAGGAAGGGGTGTTTCATTTCAAAGGTGAGACCAGGCTCGTGGCGGCCATGATCTTTTCGCTGCTGGAAGGCGGCGCATTGGTTGCGCGGGCGGAAGGAGGACACAAGCGGCTGCATTCAATGGCCGAGCAAATGCTGAATCTGTTGCACGGGTAAATTTTTTTGACCGGCATGCCTACCTACTAGTAGGTCTGTCTCGTAACCACCAAGGAGGGTGCCATGAAGACGGTAGGAATTTTAGGGACAGGGAGGATGGGTGTGCGGCTGGCGGAGGCGTTCGCAAAGGCAGGGAGTCGGGTCATATTAGGCTCGCGCGACCCGCGGCGAGCCGAACGGATTGTTCGAGGCCTTTCAGTCTTTGGTATCACGTCCGGCACCTATGAGCAGGCAGTCATAGCCGAGTTCGTTGTGCCCGCCATGTTCTTGCGGGATGGGATGGTTGCGACGCTGCGGCCCTATCGCGAACAGCTGGCCGGGAAAATCTTCATCGACATTACGAATCCCTTCAACGGCGACTATTCGGATTTCATTTTGCC
>DATIQH010000082.1:0-5997 GCA_035471155.1 Nitrospiraceae bacterium
CAGCTGGCGGCGCGGGACCCCTCGCAACATCCCATTCTGCAGCGCCATGGGAAATTGGTGGAGCAGGCGGAGTTCACCGTCTCCAAGGAGCGGCAGGCCCGTGTGCCGAACGTGACCCTGTGGGGCGGGTTTGCCAGAGAAATAGGCCGCGAGGCGGTGTTGGGGGGCCTGAGTATGCCGACGCCTGTATGGTATCAGCAGCAAGGGCACATTGCGACCGCGCTTGGTACCCAACGAAAAGAAGAGGCAGAACTGGTTCGTGCCAGAAACGACATACTTCGTGCCATCAATCAACATGCTCGCGAGGCGGAAACGGCCCAAGATCAGATTATCGTCTACGAAGAAGGACTCTTAAAGCAAGCGCAAGAAGCGCTTCGCATTGCTCAATTGAGCTTCCGTCAGGGCGCCTCCAGCCTCTTGGATGTCCTCGACGCCCAACGGGTTCAACGCCAGATCACGGTGGACTACAATCAGGAGCGATTCGAACTCTCCTTGGCGCTCACGCGGTTTGAGCGCGCCCTGGGCGGCCCACTCTAAAAGAGGACAGATGAGCAGCATGGTCATTTCTTCAGGCCGACAAATCAATCGAGGGGATTGTCATTCGCGTCTGCGGCGCAACCTGAGTACGATGCGCAGGGCGTTCTTCTGCATGCTGTTGCCGGTATTCGCCACGAGCTGTGACCGTGCGCCGGCCCCGGCCCCGGCGGAGGAGAGTAGACCGAAACATTCGGCAGGCGAAGCGCATCTTGTTCGGTTCCCACCGGATGAAGTAGTCCGATCCGGTGTGATGGTGGAGCCGATCGCACGAACGGCATTTCGCACCTACCGGACCTTTCCCGGCGTCGTCCGGCCGAACGAAAACGCCTTGGCGAATATTACGACCCTCGTACGTGGGCGGGTGGCCGAAGTGCATGCCGATCTGGGACAGATGGTCAAGTCCAATCAGCTGTTGGCGGTGCTTCATAGTAGCGATCTCGGACTCGCCCAGTCTGCCTACCTCAAGGCCCGAGCGCGGCGACATGTGGCGGAGCAGGCCTATGAACGGGCGCGATATCTTTACAATGAGAAAGTCATCGGTCTGGCGGAGTCTCAGCGCCGCGAAGGAGAGATGATCAGTGTCCGCGCTGAGACCCAGGAGGCTCGCGAAGGGCTCCGGTTGCTGGGCATGGATGACAAGCAGATCAGATCTCTGGAGCGGACCCAAACGATCCGCTCGCAGGTATCCATTGTGGCGCCCTTTGCCGGTCGGGTAATCGTACGTGACCTCACCAAAGGCGAACTGGTCGAAACCACCCAAAAACTGTTTGTGGTTGCGGATCTCTCGACGGTCTGGGTGGTGGCCAATGTATCGGAAAAAGATGTCTCCTATATGCACCGCTCTGCAGCCGTTCCGAATCAGCCGGTCGAGGTCTTTGTGACCGCGTATCCTGAGGAGGTGTTCCAGGGGATCGTCGCGTATGTCGGCGATGTCCTGGATACCACGACACGGACCATGCAGGTGCGGCTTACCTTGGAGAATCACACCGGCCGCCTGAAGCCGGAAATGTTCGCCACGATCCGCGTCTTGTCCGAGTCGGCCTCGGATGTCCTGGTCGTTCCCGAAGCAGCTATTCAGCATGATCGGGATCGCACCTTTGTGTTCGTGCAAAAGGAGCCCGGCGTCTTTGAGGCGCGGACAGTCAAATTGGGCGAGAAGAACGGGGCTTTCGCCGAGGTCCTCGACGCGGTGCAGGAAGGGGAAATGGTCGTCAAAGAAGGAGCCTTTACCTTGAAATCAGAGCTGTTGAAGCCCAAAGACTAAGCATGGTCGACAAACTTCTTGAGTTTTCTCTTCGCCGCCCATTGCTCATCCTCACCTTCGCCGGCCTTCTTACCCTTCTGGGGGGCTATGCCTTCCGTACGATTTCGATCGACGCGTTTCCCGATGTGACAAGCGTGCTCGTGCAAATCGTCACGAAAGCGCCCGGCTTATCCCCCGAAGAGATGGAACGGTTGGTAACCTTTCCCATCGAACAACAAGTCACCGGGGTCCCGCATCTGACGGATCTACGCTCGCTGACCAAAGTCGGGCTGTCGTTGATTACGGTGGTGTTCGACGACCGTATGGACATCAACCTTGCCCGCCAACTCGTGCTCGAACGGCTGATCGAAGTGCGGGAGAATTTGCCACCCGGGTCTGAACCGATGATGACCCCGAACAGCACCGGACTGGGAGAGGTGTATCAGTACTATCTGGAAGGCCCTCCGTATGCCGGTCTGGACGCCGCCGGAGTGGAACGCGAATTGATCGAGCAGCGGACTGCGGTGGACTGGATCATCCGGCCGATGCTCAAGAGCGTCCCCGGAGTGATCGACGTCAACTCACAAGGTGGGTATGTCAAACAGTACCAGGTGCTCGTCGAGCCTGAACTCCTGCGCAAATACGATCTCTCGTTGCAAGAGGTGTTCGCCGCCGTGGCGAACAACAATGCAAATGCCGCAGGCAATATCTTGGAGACATTTGCCGAAAAGTACATTGTCCGCGGCGTGGGGATGATCCGGAAACTGAGCGACATCGAGGACATCGTCGTCAAGGAAGCGGGCGGCACTCCCGTGCACATCCATGACGTCGCCCAGGTACAGATCGGCCATGCCATTCGCCATGGCGCGGTCGTCTTGAACGGTGAGCGCGAGGTGGCGGCAGGGATCGTGCTCATGCTGCGCGGTGGAAACGCCCGCGACGTCGTGGAGGGCATCAAAGGCAAAATCGCCGAGATACACGACAGAGGGCTGCTGCCTGCAGGATGGCAGATCGTTCCCTTTTACGATCGTATCGAATTGATCTCCGCCGCCTTGAAGACCGTCTATAAGGCGCTGGGTGAGGGTATTCTCCTGGTGGTGGTCGTGCTGTTCCTGTTTCTGGGCGATACCAGGAGCGCCTTGATCGTGGCGGCGACGCTCATCTTGACGCCGCTCGTGACGTTCTCCGTGATGGATCGGTTCGATCTCACGGCCAATCTGATGTCCTTGGGTGGGTTGGCCATCGCCATCGGCATGATGGTAGACGCTTCTGTGGTGCTGGTGGAAAATATCCACCGGCACCTGTCGGACCCTCGTCATCAAGGTCTTCCCCGGCTGTCCGTCATTCTCAATGCCGCTCGGGAGGTCGCACGCCCTGTGGTCTTCGGCATTATCATCATCATCATCGTCTTTATGCCGATCCTCTCGTTCCAAGGCATGGAAGGCAAAATGTTCAAGCCGATGGCCTATACCATCATGATCGCCCTGACGGTGTCTCTTATTCTGTCGATCACCCTGTCGCCGGTCCTGTGTTTGCTGACTTTGCGGGCAGGGCACGCCGATTCCGATCCCATAGTGCTCCGATGGGCGAAGCGTGCCTATCTTCCTTTGCTGCGCTGGGCGTTAGGGCATCGGATGGTGGTTCTGACAACAACCGGACTCATGCTGGCAGGCAGTATTGCGCTCTTTCCATTTTTGGGGTCGGAGTTCGTCCCCATTTTGAACGAAGGCACGATGGCTCCTCTCACGATCCGCTTGCCGAGCGTTTCGTTGGAGCAATCGATCAAGATCGAACAGGAGGTGCAGAAGGCGGTGATGGAGTTTCCTGAAGTGCAGATGATGGTGTCTAAAATCGGGCGTACGGAATTGGCGAACGACCCGCAAGAACCGAACGAAAGCGATTCCGTTGCGATGTTGCATCCGATTGATACTTGGACGACGGCCTCCACCATGGCGGAGTTGAAAGAGAAAGTCCGCGAGCGGTTGGCAAAGGTGCCAGGCGCCAACTATTTGATCAGCCAGCCGATTCAGCAACGGGTGGACGAATTGATCTCGGGGGTGCGCGCGGAGGTGACGGTCAAACTGTTCGGGCATGACCTGGAGGAGCTGCGTCGCACGGGGAACGAGATTGCCACTGTTCTCAGCACGATTCGGGGCGTCAAAGATCTGAAGATAGAACAACTCTTCGGCCAGCCCTACATTACGATCGATATCGATCGGGCTAAGATCGCCCGGCACGGCATCAACGTCTCGGATGTGCGAGAGGTTATCGCAACCGCGATCGGCGGAGAAACCGCAACCAGGGTGTATGAAGAGAATCGCCGGTTCAATTTGGTCGTGCGGTTTCCGGAACAGTATCGGAATAACATCGAGACGATCGGGAACATTCGACTGACGGACGGCAGCGGGGCCTTCATTCCCCTCAGCGATCTCGGCGCCATACGGATGCACGAGGGACCGGGGCGCATCAACCGCGATCATCTCCAGCGGTATCTGCCGGTCAGCTTCAATACTCACGGACGGGACATCGGAAGCATTGTGGCTGAGGCGCAGGAGCGGATGGCCCGGGAGGTCCGGCTTCCGGAAGGGTTCCATGTCGTCTGGGGCGGATCGTTCGAAAACATGGAGCGGGCGCTGGGCCTTATCAAGATCATTGTCCCAATCACCATTGCCATAATCTTCTTGCTCCTGTTCTCATCGTTCTCTTCGCTCAAACAGGCAGCGCTGATTATTTGCAATCTCCCGTTTGCACTCATCGGCGGAATTGTCGCCTTATGGATAACAGGGGAATATTTGAGCGTGCCGGCCTCAGTCGGATTCATCAATCTGTTTGGGGTGGCCGTGCTGAACGGCATCGTGCTGGTGTCCTACATGAATTCTCTTCGCCGACAGGAGGGTATGGGTGTGCAGCAGGCGGTCTTGTCTGGCTGCGTGATGCGTCTCCGGCCCGTGTTGATGACGGCGCTGGTGGCGTTACTGGGATTGGTCCCCCTTGCCCTTTCCAATGGGATCGGATCGGAAGTTCAGCGACCTCTCGCTGTCGTCGTGATCGGCGGTCTCGTCAGTTCAACGCTCCTCACGCTTGTTGTCCTGCCGGTGCTCTACCAATGGATCGAAGAGCGAACCGCTGCTCGAAGTCCTTCAGTGAAGGCCACCCCACAGGGTCACTGACCACCAGGATGTAGCGGTACGAACAGCTCAGTCGTCACCTAACGGATGCCGGCGAGATGGGCGATGATGAGTCTCGCGTCGGCGACAGGATTTGTCGTGAAAGGAGCGGCCTGTTGACGAGTGATCGGGGTGCTCAGCCGCTCGGCCGCATGGCGGATGGAAGGAGGGAAGGACGTGTCCTGTTGAATCCGGCGGAGATGTGCCATCGTATCCCCGTGCCGTCCCGGAACGGAGAACTGCGCTAACCACACTTCGGTGGCGCGGGCCACAGCGCGTCGAGCGCAGACTCGCGCCTTCCCATGATTGCCGTCTTGCTGCGCGGCCTGAGTTGCCGTCATTTCTTGTTCGATCAGTGCTGCCGGTGTCATCGGACGAGGCCTTTCGATATCTGAATCCTTGCAAGGTGAGCTTTTGGCCATTGTGATCAATTGGAGATAATATCCGCAAGTTGCCAGCCTGAACCTTGGGAGGGTTCGTTTGTGGTTTGTCTCGTTTGTTTGGTTGAATACGATGAGCTCAATGAACCAGCTGCTGAGCGTTGACGTATCGAGAGGAGCGTGAAGACAACATGGCAGACAGCACGATTAGAGGACAGCGAACGAGCGCGGCGGCGCAAAAGAGGGCAATGTCGGTGCGTCGGGGGAAGAAGTCCAAGGCGGCGTCCGCCGCGATCCTGATTCTGTCAGGCTCCACGCCGCTCCGTCGAAGGAAATCCGCCGAGACGCTGGCCGAGTCCCTGCGCGTAGAATTGTTCAGAGTGGATGTGTCGGCGGTAGTGAGCCAATACATCGGTGAGACAGAGAAGAATCTGAACGACGTATTCGACAAAGCGGAAGCCAGCGGCGCGATTCTCTTCTTCGATGAAGCAGGCGCGCTGTTCGGAGCGCGCGGTACAGTCAAGGATGCCCATGACCGATTCACGAACGCGGAAGCAGCTCATTTTTTCCAGCGCATTGAGAGTCATAACGGAATTGTCATTCTCACGGCCAATGGAAAGGAACGCATTGAGCGGGCCTTTCCTTCTCAGACGCAGGCGGTCATCATGGT
>DATIQH010000083.1:0-3159 GCA_035471155.1 Nitrospiraceae bacterium
CGCAGCGCAGCCGGTATCTGATGGTCCATGGAGATTCAAGCGCAGCCTTGCGTCGAGCCGCCGAGAATGGAGGCGCTCTCCTGTCGGAAGTGTTGGCAACTCGGCTACAGCTTCGTGAGGGGGATACGCTCACGATTACGACGCCGGCGGGACCAGCCGCAGTACCCGTCGAGGGCATCTTTTACGATTACGCAACCGACGGCGGGAAGATGGTGATGGATCGCGCATGGTATCGGCAACAATGGCGCGATGACCGAGTGACGGTGTATTCCGTCTACCTGGCTCCCGGGGTCGATGCCGAGCATGTGCGGCAGTCGATCGTGACGCGCGTCGCCGGGTTGGATGGAATGACGCTTCCACCGCTGGTCATCCGTAACCACGAATTGCGCCGGGAAATTCTTGAGATCTTCGACCGCTCCTTTGTCTTGACCTATGTTCTTGAAGCCATTGCCGTGTTGGTGGCCGTTCTTGGTATTGTAAACACTTTGGTGACAGCGGTGCTGGAGCGGCGACGTGAGTTTGCCGCCTTGGGTGCGATCGGCGCCAGCACGAGGCAGGTAGAGCGATTAGTTCTGTGGGAAGCAGCCTATCTTGGATTGATCGGAGCCGCGTTGGGTGTCGTGGGAGGGTTGCTGCTTGCCTTGTTGCTCATCCGCGTCATCAATAAGCAGTCCTTTGGCTGGACGATTCAGATGACGATTCCAGGTGGAGTGATATTGCAAGCTGTGGGACTTGCGCTCACGGCCGCGCTGGTCGCCGGTTACTGGCCTGCGCGTTGGGCGGCACGACAGCCGGTGGTAGAGGGGTTAAGAGAGGAATAGCAATCCCGTTCATTCCTGTGCTCGCGCAACGCGCGGCCTCAGAAGGGTGGGGAGGGAGCGGCCAGGTGCCCTTCTTGCTCGCAGAACGCGCACGGTGAAACTGTGCTCGTTCGATGCGCGCAGTAAAGGGCAGCCTTGGCCGCTCCCTTAACGAGAGATGAGGAGGATTGGAAGGCCCTCGCCCGGGCTAATGGCATGTCACGGGACATCGATTGCGAAGCAATCGGAGGGTAGGGCGGGTGAAAAATATCTGCCAGTGGGTGGGCGGGTGAGAAAGTAGCGCGCAGTGGGAACGAACAGGGTTGCTATTCCTTCAGGTAGGGTGAGTTAGGAGGTAGGGCAGTGCTCGTTCAACGCGCGCAGTGGAGGACCAAGTCAGGCCACTCCTCTGGAGGGGGAAAACGAGCAAGCACAGGAAAATTCTTGAAGACTATGTCTACGCTGCCATAGGCCTGCGATTGGCAAAGGCGAGCGGCACGTCGTTGCGATCGGATGGCGCCACTGTCAGTAATGGCCGTGCTGTATATCCGACCTCCTGGGCCACCCAGAGCGTAGGAATTTGCTCGATCGCGATATTGTACAGGTTGACCGAGTCGTTATAGAACTCACGCCGATCGGCAATGGTATTTTCAAGTGCAGATATGCGCTGCTGAACGGCTAAGAATTCTTGATTGGCTTTCAGGTCCGGGTATTGTTCGGCCACGGCAAAGAGCTTCCCTAAGGCGCCGACAATCTGATTTTCCGCCTGTGCCTTGTCGTTGATATTCAGACCTTCCCTGTAGGCAGTGCGGGCTTTGGTGACGGATTCCAATGTTTCCCGCTCATGAATCATGTAGCTGTTACAGACTTCAACCAGCTTGGGAATCTCATCATGCCGCTGCTTCAAGATGACGTCGATATTTGACCAGGCCTTGTCGATGTTATTGGCGAGCCGGACCAGTGTGTTGTAGATGCCGACCACATAGGCGACAAGCACAATCAGTCCACATAGCAGCAGGCTTCCGATCAGTAAGGTCATATTCATGGGTGCGCTCCTTTGGATGTAACGGTTACGATACGGCTGTCAGATAATATGTGAAGATAATGATCGAACAGGATGCAGCAAGCGCCAGCCCTCCTATTCCATATGCCAGCACTTGCCACCCCAACCGGGACAATAAATCCTTTTCGCTTCGATCCGAGATGATGAATTCATGGTCTCGGCTGCTCCCGATATACAGGCGAGCGGAATTTTCGACGAGTTCTTTTGCTCCGGGCTGTTCCTGGGCCGTTCCAAGAACATAGACCCACTCTTCCGGTTGAATGAACGTTTCTCGGCATCGTAGTGTCTTGTTCCCAATCCAGCGGGTGGTCGAAACCCCTAGCCGATTCAATCCTGCGAGTGCAGGGGGAGGCAATTCTCCGAGCCAATCATTCCGATAGGTGCGCTCGTCCGGCAAGATCAGTTCGGCGCCGAGGGGTATGACGAGGACTCGCCCGGTTGTATCGCGTACGAAGAAGGGCTGCTCCGAAGTGCCTTTTGCAACGGTCTCCCATCGCGCATGTTTCCCGGAGCCGACATGTTCTTCTACAGCATACGAATAGAACACGCAGGGAACTCCGCCGAAGGGTGAGGAGAGGAGTCCTTCAGCCGGCTGTGTCAGCCCCTCGATCTCCACCAATCCAAGCGCCAGTGAACGAATCGTCGAGGTCGGAATACTTTCGATCAAACGTTTCCGTTGGCGAAGGACCCATCCGTAGATGCAGAGGCCGAGCCCTCCCAGGGCGCCAGCCGCCAAATAGAAAAAGAGTTGATCCGGCGGCCGGCTCCACCGAGTCGTTCCCATGGTTTTACCGATCCCGGCGACGAAGAGGATTCCTCCAATGACGAGGGCGAGTCCGAAAAACAAGGCCCACAACCATATCCCTTGTCGGTTGACGCGGTTTTTATTGAACGTGGGTCGGTTGCGAACGGTGTCATTGCGTGCGCGATATCTTGCCGCCGCTTGTGCATAGAGGTCGGCTTCATTGATTGTGATTGGAACTGCTGCGCCTCGGTAGGTCTCATTCAGGCGAGTCAGGCTTCCATGAGACAGCCACCACCCCCGACAGGAATCGCAGCTTAGAAAGGACATGTGAGAGACCGTCTCAGCCTCCATATGATTCCCGCATCGAGGACAGAGCGTCTCTGTTTTGACTGCAATGCCTCCGGTCTCTCCCGTCTCTCGCTTCAGTGACGTGTAATCCTCCACGAAAAAATTCACTTCTCCTGCATCGAGCCAGAGTCCGTGTCCGGACGAACAGACATCGAGCCCCGGACCATGACTTGTCGGAACCTCAACAAGGTCCTCCAGGCAGT
>DATIQH010000084.1:0-3661 GCA_035471155.1 Nitrospiraceae bacterium
ACATTCGAAATGCCTCTGGTGCTGTGTGCCTGGGTGAAACGAGCTTCCATTTCGCAGTGCACGGATCCCACCTTTGTGCTCTAACCCGGATGGTGTCTCAACCGGTTCTGGCTGTATGATGAGACCTTGGTGCTGCTCACGGAGTGATACTGCGACTAAGATGCTCGCGCCAAGGGAATGAACGCGGGCTTGCTCAATATGCAGGCACGCCTGAAAAGAGGAGGACACCAGTGACAGATAAAGACGGCCCAGCAGAACATCTCCTTTCCCGCCGTGAAGTTGTGGCATTTCTTGGCGCCACTGGCGCAGTCTGGCTGGCGGGTGGCAGCCTGTTTTCTGGGCGGGCTGTTGCTGGCACGGTTGAGACCCCCTGTGTGGTCCGACCAGAACAAACCGGAGGTCCGTATTTCGTCGACGAGCGTTTGAATCGCTCCGACATTCGCTCTGATCCGACCGCCGGGCAGGTCAGGCCTGGTACGCCACTGACCCTGACACTACTGGTCTCACGCTTCAACTCCGGAGACTGTCAGCCACTGCCTGGAGCCCAAGTAGATATTTGGCATTGCGATGCACAGGGCATCTATTCAGATGTGCAGGATCCTGATTTCTCCACCATCGGCCAGAAATTTTTGCGTGGCTATCAGAACACCGACGCGCGCGGCGAGGCTCGGTTTGTCACTGTGTACCCTGGCTGGTATCCAGGCAGGACCGTACACATTCACTTTAAGATTCGCACCACGTCCATGGCTCGGCGGAGCTTCGAGTTTACCTCCCAATTGTACTTCGACGATGGGCTGACGGATCGTGTCCATGCTACCCCTCCGTATACCGCGAAAGGACCCCGCACCGAGAGGAACCAGGACGATTGGATCTTCCGTCGTGGAGGCAATCAACTCATGCTGGCGCCGACGGCAACAGCAGACGGATATGCAGCGACGTTCGCGATAGGCCTGCAGCTTCCTTGAAAAGCCGTGCGCCGCGCGGGATCTCACTCGTTCTGCTATGAGGAGTGTGATTGAGTTGTAGTCGCGACTCAGCAGATTTCTCGGGCCTGCCGAGGTTCCCATTGCATAGTGTGCGGTTGCCTCCCTTGCCACCGTCGCGTATGTTGAACGTTAAAATCAAACCTTGCACAAAGGAGGCGCTGTGCCGACATCGATTGTGATCGGAATTCATGGCCTCAAGAACAAACCTGCGAAGGATCTATTGGCACGATGGTGGGCGATGTCGCTTCAGGAAGGGCTGAAGCGCAATCATGGACTCGCGTCCCCGCTCGCTTTTGAACTGGTGTACTGGGCCGACGTTCAATATTCCGCCCCAATACCGGAAGCCGAAATTGATAACCCGTATATTGCGGCAGACGGGCAAGGCCTTCTGCCGCGATATGGGGGAAGCGCACGTGGCAAGGTTCGCGCGATCGCAGAAAAATGGGGTGGCCGGGCCATCGACAAGGGCAAAGATTTGATTGGCCTCAGTGAACAGGTTGATCGTCTCCTTGGAATAGCCTTTGACGATCTCAGAGACTATTACCGGAAGGCTGACCTGCGGAATCGCGTCCGCGACAGGCTAGCCCATGCGCTTCAGCGCCATGAAGACAAGAAAATCTGTCTCATTGCACATTCGATGGGATCGATTATCGCCTATGATGTATTGCGGATTCGAGAGCAGTGCTCGCCCGCTATCGACCACTTCGTGACGATCGGCTCGCCGCTTGGATTACCGATCGTCACTCAACATGTCCGAGAGGAGTTCTCGAACACCACCGTCCCCCGGCAAGTGCGCCAATGGACGAACTTGGCTGATCCGGGTGATAAGGTGACGCTGGACTGTGACCTCACCGAAGATTATCGGCCTGCTCCTGGCGGCATGCGAGTCCAAGACGATCTGATCCACAACGGATATGTCGATCGATCAGGGAAACATGACCAGCACAACAGCTACGGCTATCTGCGAACTCCTGAGCTTTCGGATATCGTTCGCGGGTTTCTAGCCGCTGAGAATAGAATCTGAGATAACACCGGCCGACATCGGCGGAGGCGTGGATCTGATTGCTTGCTGCTCCAGCGATCAGTCTGTCAATCGCATGCCCAGTGTTGTAATAGCGTTTTCCTTGTAACCTCCGCATAAACACGTATACTTCTCCAGGACAGCAACAAAATCCCCTTCGAAACCATAGGTGAACGGCGGCATGGCCAAGATTGATGAATTCTTTCGAATGATGGCGGAGCATGGCGCGTCCGACCTCCACTTGATTTCAGGACAGCCACCGGCATTTCGTATCCATGGCGAGTTGGAGCGACTCCCCGGGCAGCCTGTTCTCACCACGGAGACGCTGCACGACATGCTGTTCGAGATCGCACCTGGGTCGAAGAAAGACCTGTTCGAAGCCACGGGCGACATAGATTTCGGCTATGAAATTCCAGGGCTCGCTAGATTTCGCTCCAACTTCTTCAATCACAAGTACGGCATCGGGGCGGTATTCCGAAAGATTCCCAGCAAAGTTCTGACGGCTGAAGAGCTAGGATTGCCTCCGATCCTGACGCGGGCGGCCATGCTGAAAAAGGGGCTGGTCCTGGTCACGGGTCCGACCGGCAGCGGTAAATCCACCACCTTGGCGGCGATGGTCGACTACGCTAATAAGAATCGAAAGGATCATATTCTGACTGTCGAAGACCCGATTGAGTTCGTGCACCAGAGTCAGGGCTGCATCGTGAACCATCGCGAGGTGGGACTGCATACGATGACATTTGCCTCGGCGTTGCGCGGCGCGTTGCGTGAAGATCCCGACATTATCCTCGTCGGGGAAATGCGGGATCTCGAAACCATTTCCCTGGCGATCGAGGCCGCGGCCACAGGACATCTGGTCTTTGGAACGCTGCACACCGAGAATGCGGCCAAGACAGTCGATCGGATCGTGGAAGTCTTTCCTCATGGGGAACAGCCGCAAATCCGAAACACTCTGTCGACGGCATTGCGGATCGTGGTCGCGCAGAATCTGTTTAAGCGGATCGACCAGAAAGGGCGTTGCGCAGCGCTGGAAATCTTGGTCTGTACAGCCGCCATCAGCAACCTCATTCGCGATGCCAAAACGGTCCAAATCGCCTCGGTCATGCAGACAGGCAAGAATGTCGGGATGCAGACGTTGGACGACGCGATTCAGGATCTTCTGAACAAGAAGTGGATTTCGCCCGAGGAGGCGTACGACAAATCTATCGATAAGAATCGGTTTGCCAAACTCCTCAAGACGCCTCCTGACGCGCTCCAATAATCGGTCTGTGCGATAGTGCTCGTTTGTGATAGGTCTTGCCTAACGTGCAGTACCTTCTCCCCCCTCCCCCAGCCAGGAGGAAGCGGAGCGCGCGGCGTACGACCAGTGGCGGCATAGTGCGCTCGACCCGTCGCAGCTGGCGGATCTCCGCACGCCCGCGGCGTTCGACCGCGCCGCCACAGGCATTCCGAAAGAGACGGTGATTCGCACGCTGCGGGTTTCATCAGACATTCAACAACAACTGGCGTGGATCGAAGGGGACGCCAGGCTGGGATTCGACCGCATCTATCTCCACAACGTCGCGCGGAAGCACCAGGAACGGTTCATTGACGCGTGCGCCGCCCACGTGCTCCCGGTGTTCGGACACGCGGGTAGCCGGACGCGGTGAACAGC
>DATIQH010000085.1:0-5927 GCA_035471155.1 Nitrospiraceae bacterium
TCTGGCTCTGGCGTCGAATCCTCCGACCGTCGTCATGATGGTGGGGCTCCAGGGCGCTGGAAAAACGACGACCTGCGGCAAGCTCGGGCGGTACTTCAAGGCACAAGAAAAACGGGTTCTTCTGGTTGCGGCAGATCCTCGTCGCCCGGCAGCCGGTGATCAGTTGGCGAGTCTGGGGCGCGATCTTGCGATCGACGTATATCGAGCCGATCAGGCGCAAGCGGCTCAGGCCGATGTCGTCCGCATTTGTCAGACCGGTGCGGAACGGGGGCGAGACCAGGGGTACGATCTCGTCGTGCTGGATACCGGCGGACGTCTCCATATCGACGATGAGTTGATGGGAGAGCTGGTCGCGGTGAAAGCGGCTGTGCAGCCACAAGAAACACTCTTGGTGGCAGATGCCATGACGGGTCAAGACGCGGTCACGATGGCGAGCCAGTTCGATCAACGCATCGGACTGACCGGCATCATCCTGACCAAGGTTGAGGGCGATGCTCGAGGCGGGGCGATCCTGTCTATCCGGGCGGTGACCGGCAAGCCGATCAAGTTTTTGGGCGTGGGCGAGAAGCTCGATGCGCTGGAGCTGTTTCATCCCGATCGGATGGCCTCCCGTATCCTCGGAATGGGCGACGTGCTTTCGCTGATCGAAAAGGCTCAGGAGACTTTTTCACGCGAACAGGCAGAGGAGACACAGAAACGACTCACCAGCACTACGCTCACGCTGGAAGATTTCCGTGCTCAGCTGGGGCAGGTCAATCGGCTGGGTTCGATGGACCAAATTTTAGGCATGTTGCCGGGCGGTCAGAAGCTCAAAGGAGCGATGGAAGGGCAGATGCCGGAACGAGAGATGAAACGAGTGTTGGCGATGATCGACTCGATGACCGTGCGCGAGCGGCGCGATCATACGCTCATCAATGGAAGCAGGAAAAAGCGGATTGCCCGGGGAAGCGGGACGAAGGTGGAAGAGGTGAATCGATTGATTAAACAATTTCTATCGGCGAGAAAAATCGCCAAGGTTATGGCAGGGTCGGGGGGGCGCCGGCAGCTTGCGCAGATGATGCGCTCCAGGTAAGAGGGGAGAACCACCATTATGGGTGTGCGCACAGGAGGAGGAATCTAGTGGCTGTTCATTTGAGATTGACGAGGACAGGACGACACAAGCGACCGCTCTACCGCGTTGTGGCAGCGGATTCTCGGAAGCCGCGCGACGGGCGGTTCCTGGAAATTCTCGGGATTTTCGATCCCTTGAAAGAGGCGGGTCTGCCGGAGCTGAAGCAGGAACGGGTATTGAGCTGGTTGCATCAGGGAGCCCAGCCGACCGTCACCGTCAAGACATTGCTCCGCCGCAGCGGCGTGTGGAAGCAGTTCGAAACGGAGAAGGCGGCAAAGAAGAAGAGAGCATAATCCGTGACCACGGCTCACGCAGACCTTGTGACGATCGGTAAGATCGAACGCCACTTTGGCGTGCGAGGCGAATTCAAAGTGCGATCGTTGAGCGATGTGCCTGGCCGGTTGGACAATCTGAAGCAGGTGCAGGTGGTAGCGCCCACAGGAGAGATGGTCGAGAAGACCGTGGCGCATGTTCGCCGCGCCGGTTCGACCTACATCATGGGGCTTGTCGGTGTCACGACGCCGGAAGAAGCCGCGACGTTGCGCGGGGGATTGCTCCAAGTGCCTCGTGCCCCGGCTGCGGTGTTGGCGGCGGATGTGTACTTTGAGTGCGATCTAATCGGGCTGACGGTCGAGACCGAGCAAGGCGACGAGGTCGGCGTGCTGGAGGCGATTCTGGAAATACCGGATAATCGAGTCTTTGTCGTCCGCAAGGGGACGAAAGAAATCCTCATTCCGGCTGCGAAGAGTTTTGTGGCTTCGGTGGATCTCAAGCGCCGCCGGATGGTGGTTCGCGGGATCGACGACTTGTTCGAGGAACGCCATGCGGTGTGACATCCTGACGCTGTTCCCCGACATGGTGGCGCCGGTGCTCGGTCAGAGCATTCTCAAACGAGCGCAGGAAAAGGGTCTCTTGCAGGTTCACGTGCGCAACCTGCGCGATTACACGCTCGACCGTCACAAGGTAGCGGACGACGTCCCCTATGGCGGAGGGGCCGGGATGGTGATGAAGGCTGAGCCTATCTTGCGCGCGGTGGAAGAGATTCAGGCCGGCTATGCGCAGGCCGGTGAACAGATTCGGTTGCTGTTTCCCTCTCCGCAGGGGCGCCCGTTCACGCAGGCATATGCAAAGAATCTGGCGGCCGACCAGCGTCGGCTTGTCATTCTCTGTGGCCACTACGAGGGGGTCGATGAACGAGTGCGGCTCGCCTTGCATCCGGAAGAAATTTCCGTTGGAGATTATGTATTGACCGGCGGCGAATTGCCGGCGCTGGTGCTCATCGATGCCGCAGCCCGTCTGGTTCCCGGCGTGTTGGGTGACCCTGAGTCGATCGTGGAAGAGTCGTTTACGGATGCCTTGCTCGAATATCCGCACTATACGAGACCGGCAGAGGTTCAAGGAATGTCCGTACCGGAGGTGTTGCTTTCAGGACATCACGAGGCCATTCGTCTATGGCGTCGGAAGGAGGCCCTGCGAAGCACCTGTCAGAGACGGCCGGATCTTTTACAAGATAGGGTCTTGAGTCTCGAAGATCAACAATTGCTAGACGAACTTACTCGTGAAGGCGTGACGGGGACGCCTGTTCGATGTGGGGAGGAGGGGGTAGTCTCATGAATCGGTTGGAACGGTTGCAACAATCTTACAGGAAGAAGTCGACGCCCGGTTTTGAAATCGGAGATACCGTCCGCGTGCATGTGAAAGTCGTCGAAGGGGAAAAAGAGCGCATTCAGGTGTTCGAAGGCGCGGTGATCGCCCGTAAAGGATTGCTGAATACGGAGACGTTCACGGTGCGCAAAGTTTCCTACGGCGTCGGTGTGGAACGAATTTTCCCGCTCCATTCGCCGATCGTCACACGTGTCGAGGTCATGCGACAAGGCAAAGTACGTCGGGCCAAGCTGTACTATCTCCGAGGGAAAAAGGGCCGGTTTGCCAAGGTCGAAGATCGGGAATTTGTCGCGAGCGTCAAGGGGCAACCCGGGGTCACCCGCAAGGCCGAAGAGACGGTCGGAGCCGCCCCGGCTGCAAAGGCCTAGTTCGCTGCGAATAGCCATTCCGAAGGATGCTTAAAGTCGCTGTCCGGCAGGCAGCATAGACTGCGGTTAAGGTTGAGCGAGCGGACGCGCGGCATCTCAATGTTGATCTCCGGCCTGTCCCGTTCCCTGGCTCCACCGACCACGATCATCGTGGCACCCGTTCAACGGACGCATCGTGGGACCTACCGATGAATTCGAATTGGAAGCCCGGCGGCGCGGCTATCGCTCTATCGCCGGTCTAGATGAAGCCGGACGGGGTCCTCTGGCCGGCCCTGTCGTCGCGGCGGCGGTCATTCTGCCTACTCGTTGCCGCTTGGCCGGTGTCGATGATTCCAAACAAGTCTCCGAGTCTGCGCGCGCGCGTCTCTATGAGGTCATTGTTCGACGCGCGCGAGCGGTCGGTGTCGGGATTGCCACAGAGCAGGAGATCGACCGCCTCAACATTTTGGAAGCAACTCGCCTGGCCATGCGTCGCGCGCTGGCATCGTTGACTCGTCCGGCGGACTGTCTCTTGATCGATGCGGTCACATTGCCGAACCTTGCCATTCCTTCACGCTCTATCATTAAAGGTGATACGCTGTCGGTGTCGATTGCCGCCGCGTCGATTGTGGCAAAAGTCACGCGCGATCGCATGATGGAGCTGTACCATCAGACCTATCCCGATTATAATTTTCTCTCCCATAAAGGGTATGGGACGGAAGAGCATTTGCAGCGGCTCGCTAAACATGGCCCCTGTGCGATTCACCGGCGCACGTTCGCTCCAGTCGCACAGATTTTGGGCGGAAACGGCGATCGTCTGCCTTTCTCTCGTGCCGATCTTGGTGAGTCGTCACGGATGAACCAGTGACCATGCTTGACCCCCGGAAGTTATTCGGTCAAGCGGGGGAATCGGCGGCGGAGGAGTATTTGCGGCATAAGGGGTATCGAATCGTGGCACGCAATCTTCGTTCGTCGGTCGGGGAGCTGGACCTCGTGGCTGAAGACGGCCGAGTACTGGTGTTTGTCGAGGTGAAGGCGCGTCGAACCGACGCCTTCGGCGGCGCGATCCAAGCCGTTCATCAACGAAAGCAGCAAAAGTTGATCCAGTTAGCGGCTCAATATTTGGCCCGCCACCACGTCAAAGATCGGCTCTGCAGATTCGATGTCGTCTTGCTGCAAGGCACAGATGCTGCTGTTCCGCAGATCGAGCATATCCAGAACGCCTTCGAAGTCTCCGGAGACGATCTCCGGTGGTAAAGCGACGATGATTCAATTGATCCACGTTTCAAAACAGTACGATCAACGGTCGGCGCTCTCGGATGTCAGCTTCGAGATCGACAAGGGAGAATTCGTCCTCCTCATGGGGCCCAGCGGAGCGGGCAAGTCGACGCTGTTGCGGATGCTCATCGGGGCTGACCGACCCGACGAGGGACAGATCTTTGTCCACCAGAAAAATGTGACGACACTCAAGCCGTCCGAAATTCCGTATCTGCGCCGGAAGGTGGGAACGGTGTTTCAGGACTTTCGGTTGTTGCCGAAGAAGTCCGTCTTCGACAATGTGTCGCTGCCCTTACTGGTGCAGGGAATTTCGTCTGCCGACATTCGCCGGAAAGTTACGGAAGCGCTACGGGCGGTCGGCGTCGAGCACAAGCGGGATCAGCTTCCTGCGGGGCTCTCGACAGGAGAACAGCAGCGGGTCTGCATTGCGCGCGCGATCGTCAACGGCCCGGTCGTCTTGCTGGCGGATGAACCGACCGGAAATTTAGATCCGGCTCTGACGTCCGAAATCATCGAGCTGTTTAAACTGATCAACGCGCGCGGCACCACCGTTGTGGTGGCGACGCACGATCCGCTGGTCATGGGGCAGGTGAATCGGCGGGTGCTCACCTTATCACAGGGCCGGTTGTTGCCGGAACGGCGGGTGATGGAGTGAGGACGTTCTCGTACCTTCTCAGAGAGTCCTGGGTCAACATGCGGACCAATCGGACGACGACGATGGTCGCTATCTTGACCACGGCGTTTACCTTGGCCTGTGTCGGCGTCTTCCTGCTGCTCTATGTCAATCTGCGGGCGGCGGCAGGATGGCTCCAGGACGATGTCAAGATCATGGTGTATCTCGACGAGCGGCTCGACTCCGGCTCGGTGGCTGAGGTGGAGCAGCAACTGCGGGGCGATCGTGCCGTGGCCTCACTCCTGTTTATCTCGAAAGAGCAGGCGCTTGGAGAGTTCAAAGCGCAATTCCCTTCGGAGTCCCATTTGCTCGATGGGCTGGGCCAGAATCCTCTCCCGGCTTCCTTTGTCGTGGCACTCAGTCCGTTGTTCCGTTCACCGGATGCGATCAATCGATGGGCGGAACGAGTCAGGCAGGTCGCCGGCGTCTCCAAGGTTGACTATAATCAAGATTGGATCGACGCCCTTGCGACAGTGATTCGATCGATTGAATTGGTCGCCATCGGCGTCGGGGTCATTCTCTCGGCGGCAGCCGTGACCATCATCGCCAATACGATTCGCCTCACACTGTTCGCGCGGCGGGACGAGATTGCCATTTTGCGTCTCATCGGGGCCACCACCAGTTTTATCCGTATCCCCTATTTGTTAGAGGGGGCTGTGCTTGGCGCCTTGGGGAGCGCGCTGTCACTGGTCATGCTCAAGTTCATGTACGAACTGTTTCGGCAGCAAATGCGGGCGACGGGACGGTTTGCAGGGCTCGACAACCTCATGGCATTCTTCCCCCCGTCGATCTGCCTTGCCTTGATTGCGGTGGGAATGGGGCTTGGGTTCGCAGGCAGTTTCGTGTCGATTAG